>CACXCL010000064.1 GCA_902766115.1 uncultured Ruminococcus sp. | reverse complement strand
GCGTCGCCGTCACCGGCAGGATGAACTCACCCGATCTTTACTCGGTGATGCAGATCCTCGGCGCCGACGAGACAAAGAAGAGACTTTACGACATGACTGAATCTATATAAAGGAACGAACGAAAATGGAAGAGATCACATCGAATTTCATAACGGATATCATTGACGCTGACCTTGCCGAAGGCAGGGAAGACCACGTTCACACCCGCTTTCCCCCGGAGCCCAACGGGTACCTCCATATAGGCAGCGCCAAGGCCATCTACATCAATTATTCCACCGCCAAAAAATACGGCGGCAAGTTCAACCTCCGTTACGACGACACAAACCCCACCAAGGAGGATACCGAGTACGTGGACTCCATCTATGAGGACCTTCTGTGGCTCGGCGCCGTGCCTGACGGAGGGGTGTTCTACGGATCGGATTATTTTGACGACTGCTACCGCTTCGCGGAAAAGCTCATCATGGATGGCAAGGCGTACGTCTGCGACTTGAGCGCCGACGAGATGAGAGAATACCGGGGGACCCTCACCGAGCCCGGCAAAAACAGCCCCTGGAGGGACAGGACTCCCGAAGAGAACCTCGACCTGTTCCGCAGGATGCGTGACGGCGAGTTCCCGGACGGATCGAAGACCCTGAGGGCGAAGATCGACATGGCGTCGCCCAATATGAATATGCGCGACCCGGCGATCTATCGCATCAACAGATCGGTACACCACCGCCAGGGCAGCAAGTGGTGCATATACCCGCTCTACGACTACGCGCACCCGATCCAGGACGCTCTGGAAGGCGTGACTCATTCTCTCTGCTCCATCGAATTTGAAAATCACCGCCCTCTTTACGACTGGGTAGTGGAGAATGTTGGATTCAAGAATCCTCCTCACCAGTACGAGTTTGCCAGACTCAACCTGACCTACACGGTCATGAGTAAGCGTTATCTCAGGTACCTGGTGGAGAACGGACTTGTGGACGGCTGGGACGACCCCCGTATGCCCACCCTCAGCGGAATGAGGCGCCGCGGCTACACGCCCGAGTCGATCTTCGAGTTCGTCCGCCGCGCCGGCATTGCAAAGCAGTACAGTCTCGTCGACATCGAGCTGCTCGAATACTGCATCCGCGAAGAGCTGAACAAAACGGCGAAAAGACGCGTCGCCGTAATCGACCCGGTGAAGGTCACCGTGACCAATTATCCGGAGGATAAAAAGGAATACTTCAGTCTCCCGAACCACCCCGGCGATCCCGAAATGGGGACGCGGCAGGTCCCCTTCACGAGGACGCTCTATATCGACCGGGACGACTTCTCGGACGATCCGCCGCCGAAGTTCTTCCGGATGAAGCCCGGAGGGGAAGTGCGTCTCATGGGAGCGTATATCGTCAGATGCGACGACGTTATCCGCGACGCGGACGGCAAGGTGACGGAGATCCTATGCACCGCGGATCTCGAGACCCGGGACGGAATGCCCGCCGACGGCAGGAAGATCAAGGGAACTATCCACTGGCTCTCCACTGAAAACGTCGATCCGGTGAAGATCGTCCACTACGACAAGCTATTCACCATCGCCAACACGGGCGACATCCCCGAGGACAAAACTCTCGGCGACTATTTGAATCCCGAATCTAAAAAAGAGTTCACATCATCCCTTGTCGAAAAGGGTGTCCTCGGAGCGGAGCCGGAGAGATACCAGTTCGTCCGCCTTGGGTATTATTATCCCGACGCAAAGCATCCCGGAACCGTCAGCAGGATCGTATCTCTCAAGGACAGCTACAGACCCGGCTAATTCTTCAAAACGGAGCGACTTATGGATCATGACACGATGCGCTGCGCACCCGTCGCCGTATCCCGATGCGAGGATTACGACGAGACGCTTATCGAAGAAGTTCTTGAGTCTCATTTCGCCGCGGCAGGCGCAGACGAATCCTATTTTCGCGGGAAGCGGGTGGTGCTGAAGCCGAACCTCGTTTCCGCAAAAAAGCCGGAATACGCCGTGACTACCCACCCCGCGGTGGTGGAGGCGGTCTACCGCCTGGTTAAAAAATCCGGCGCGGCGGACGTGGTCCTCGCCGAGAGCGCGGGCGGACCCTATAGCGCCGCCTTCATGAACAGGATACTCGACGTCACGGGTATGAAGGACCTGTCTGACAGGACGGGACTTCGTCTCAACGACGATTACTCCGGTGTGGCGATCCCGTTCGCCGAGGGGAAAAAACTGAAAAACGTCGAAGTCCTGAAACCTGTCGCCGAGTCGGACATAATCGTGAATATCTGCAAACTGAAAACTCATTCGCTCACCGGGCTGAGCTGTGCCACGAAAAACCTGTTCGGCGTGATCCCCGGCGTCTTGAAATTCGAGATGCATGCCGCGTATCCCGATCCGGAGGAATTCTGTCGGATGCTTGTGGACCTGAATCTCAGTCTGCTGCAGTCTCACGAGGTGTTGAACGTCTGCGACGCCGTGGTCGCCATGGAGGGCAACGGTCCCACCCACGGCACTCCCGTTCCGATGGGCTGCATTATGACCTCAAAGTCCGCGTTCGCCCTGGACGTTGTGGCGGAGCACGCCGCGTGCATCGAAGGGATGGCAAAATATCTCGATATCGCCGCGGAACTCGGCCTCGTACCGAGAGAGATCGACGGCGTCAAGGTGATAAACTGCAAAACCGGACAGATCGTACAAAAAAAGCTCACCCCTCCCGATTCGAAGAAAATGTCGTTTTCCATGCGTGTCCTTACGGGGATGCCGAATCTCTTCGGAGGAAGGTTCAGCAGATTTTTCGAGCCGAGACCCTCCGTCAACCGGAAAAAATGCATCGGGTGCGGCAACTGCGCCCGCGTTTGCCCGGAAAAGACGATAACCATGAAAAAAACGAAAGGGAAAAAGCTTGCCACGATAAAGCGGGACAGATGTATAAGGTGTTTCTGCTGTCAGGAGCTCTGTCCTCACGGTGCTGTAGATACTGTGAAAAACCCGCTTATCAAGCTGATCCACTGATATGAAAGTATCGCGAGAGGCGTACGCCAAGATAAACCTGTTTCTCAGCGTCGGGGACAAGCGACCCGACGGGTTTCACGATATCCTGAGCGTAATGCACGCCGTGTCGCTCAGCGATACGGTCACTCTGGAAGTTGAGAAAGCCCCGGAGAGGACCATATCTCTCAAATCCGACGGCGATGTGCCGACAGGCCCCTCTAACCTCGCCTGGCGCGCTTGTGAGGCTTTTCTCCGTTATGCGGGGATAGATGACTGTAAAGTCGATATCCGCCTGGAAAAGCGCATTCCAGTCGCAGGAGGCCTTGCCGGGGGCAGCACGGACGCTGCGGCGACTCTCGTTCTTCTGAACAGCTTTTTCGGAGACGTTCTGCCTCTCCCGGATCTGTTGAATCTCGGCGCGGGGCTCGGCTCGGACGTTCCGTTCTGCATCCTCGGTGGCACCGTTCTCGCCCGCGGCAGGGGAGAAAAACTGACTCCGATAACCCCCGCGGGGAAATATCATTTTCTTATAGCCAACGGAGGAGCCTCCGTCTCCACGGCGGAGGCGTACCGCGCCCTCGATGGGGCGCGGGACGGGGAAGCTCAAACGGAGGTATTCCCGGATCCCTTGATACGCGCTCTCAAGGACGGCGCTCCGATTGACGAATATCTCTTCAATTCGTTTGAAGAAGTGATCCTGCCATCCCACCCGGAGGCGTCGCGAGCTCACGAACTGATACGCGCATCCGGCGGGACGCCGCTTCTTTCCGGCAGCGGACCGTCCGTTTTCGGAGTGTTCGACGATCTGTCAAACAGAGACAGAACAAAAAAAATACTCGAAAAAGAGAATTATCTCGTTTGCGAGTGCGAATCGGTTTGAGGAGTTGTCCCGTGATTAAAACGATCCTTTTTGACGTCGACGACACGCTGCTGGATTTCGGGGCCGCCGAGCGGTCCGCGCTGAAGCAGACGCTGACCCGTTTCGGTATTTTTCCCACGGAAGAGATCATCCGCAGATACAGCGAGATAAACGCCGCCTGCTGGAGAAGGATGGAGGCGGGGGAACTCACCCACTCCGAGGTCAAAACCGAACGGTACCGAATCCTTTTTGACGAGATCGGCGCCGTCGCGTCCCCGGAGGAAGTGACGAAATATTACGAATCAAAGATCCCTTTCGAGCATGAGACAGAAGACGGCGCCGCGGAGATACTTGAGTATCTCTCTCGGAAATACACGCTTATCGCCGCCTCAAACGGCACGGGGGAGACCCAGCGCAAGCGGCTCCGGGACTCGGGACTTGACACGTACTTTTCCGATATTTTTATCTCCTCCGAGGTAGGATCCACAAAGCCCGGGAAGGAATTTTTCGACGCGGTTTTCATCAAACACCCGGGGATAAAGAGAGAAGAGACCGCCATTGTCGGCGACAGCCTCACGTCAGACGTTACCGGAGGCAAAAACGCCGGTATCAAAACGGTGTGGTACAATAAAAAGGGGACCGCGGCAGTTCCCGACCCGCTCCCCGACTTCACCGTGAATTCTCTTGAAGAGCTGAAAGAGTTATTTTAAAACGAAAAAGGACTGTTTCTCAAGCGAACAAGTCCTTTTTACTTTTTATCTTTTTTCGGGGCGGATGCGTAAACTTTGGTCACGGCTTTCGCAAAGCCGGGGATCGAAAATCTCTCCTGCGCCATCAGAGCCGCGGCGTTCCCGATCCTCTGACGAAGCCCCGGGTCTTCCAGCAGAACTCCGAGAGTTTGCCGGAATTCCTCCTCCGTTTCATACAGGAAACCGTTTTTTCCGTTTTCGACGATACCGTCGAGGCACGGATCCTTCCGGCAAAGCACGGGCAGACCGCTCGCCATAGCCTCTATGTACGTCAATCCCTGGGTTTCGCTTTGTGAAGCGCTGACAAATACGTCCCCCGCCCGGTAGTAGGCGGCGACGTCTTCCGGTGGGATCATCCCGGTGAATATGACCCGGTCTTTCAGTCCGAGATCGCCCGTGACTTCTTCAAGTTTCTTTCTGTACGGTCCGTCGCCGACAATGACGAATACGGTGTTTTCAAAACCGGCGTTTTTGAAGTAATGAAGCAGCTCTTCGATGCTTTTTTCCTTTGCGAGCCTGCCTATGGTGACGATGGTCTTTGTCCCGCCCGGAATCGAGAGAGCGTCGCGGATCTTGCCGCTGTCCTCTTTCAGTTCTTCTCCGGAAAAGTCGTCGAGATCCAGTCCGGTCGGGATGGTGCTGACCGGCGTTTTGATCCCGTATGAGAACAGAATGTCCCGGACTTTATCGGTCGGCGCTATCACCGCGTCGGTCTTGTTGAGGAATTTACGCGAGAGGTGGCTGACTATGGACTTCCCGATCCTTTTGCTGGGGCAGAAATAATGCGTGTAATCCTCGTAAAGGGTATGATAAGTGTGGATCAAAGCCGCCCCGCATTTTTTCGCCGCTTTTCTCGCGACCGAAAACGTGCTGAATTCGCACTGCGTATGTATCACGTCGGGGGACCATTCCGCGATGGCGTTCACGATCCTGCGGACGCCCGAGATCTTTATCCTTGCTTTGGGGTAGACCCAGCCCGCAGGTAATGAACCGACGTAGTAAACGTTTCCGTCGATATGAGAGCGGGTTGTGTTCGACAGCGTCAAAACCCGTACCTCGTGGCCCATTTCCTCGAGTCCGCGGATCAGATGACAAAAGGATACGACGACGCCGTTCACAACCGGAATATAAAAATCCGATGCAATGAGAATTTTCATAGAAATCCAAACCCCGGTCAAATTTTCTTTTATCAAGTTATAATACTCTTTTTTTGGAGATTTGTCAATACCTGCGGCCGTCAAAAAAGGAGCCGGACGGTCCGCCGTCCGGCTTCGGCTTTATTCTTTCGTCCAGGAAGGATGGCTTTTTTCAAGCATCATGTCCTTGACCTTCATGAGCCTTGTAAGATTGCTCCGCTCGTTTTCGTCGAGTTTCATTGTGATCACCTTGATGGTGTGCTCGTACTGGGGGATGAGAATGTATTCCAGCGCG
>CACXCL010000063.1 GCA_902766115.1 uncultured Ruminococcus sp. | reverse complement strand
GACCGCCACGGCGGTGTCCGCCGGCGCCACCGTCTCCCAGGGAGACGTGATCGGGTACGTGGGGCAGACCGGCAACGCATACGGCAACCATCTCCACCTCGAATACTGGATCAACGGCAATATCACCGATCCCTACGCAATGTTCGGTTGATCGCCCGATCCGGAAAGGACCGAACTGAATGTTTAAAAAGAAAATCCCGGTATGGGTGCTTATAGTTTCTCTTCTTCTGGCGATCCTCATCACCTTTCAGGTGACTTTCGTCCTGACCGTCAAGCGGCAGGACGACGGGAATATCTCCCATGGCGTCGCAAAAGACGAGGGAAGCGCGGATTTCATCGGGCGGGTGACGGAAAAACTCACCGAATACGACGCGGAATTCCGGAAAAACTACATCGGTGAGATCGACAACGACGCGCTGATCGACAGCGTGCTCAAGGGATACGCCGCCGGAACCGGCGACAAGTACGCCGACTACTACAACAAAGAAGACTATAAGGAATACATGAGCGAGATGACCGGAGAGACCGAGGGCATCGGCGTCAACGTCATCTACAACGAGGAATACCGCTGCATCGAAGTGGTCACGGTGTTCCCCGACTCTCCCGCCCAGGACGCGGGGCTGCTGCCCGGCGACCTCATCGTTGAAGTGGGCGAGGAGAAGACTCCGGTCTCGGAACTGGGGTATTACCCCGCCATCGCGAAGCTCCGCGGCAAAAGCGGCACCGAGGCGGTGTTCACCGTCGCCCGCGGGGACGGGTACGGCGAGACGCTGGAGATCAGGCTCACACGCGCGCCGATCAAAGCGGTCAGCGTTTACTCCCACGTCTACAAGGCGGATAAGTCCGTGGGCGTCGTAAAGATCTCCGGATTCGACTCCCAGACTCCGGTACAGTTCACGGAAGCGCTGGAGGAGCTGGTAGGAAAAGGATGCGACAAGTTCGTGTTCGACCTGAGGTACAACCCCGGCGGAGAGCTCAATTCCATCGTGACCACTCTTGACTATCTCGTTCCCGAGGGTCCGATAATCAGGATATTCGACTCGGAGGACAACGAGGTTGAGCGGATGAACTCCGACAAAAGCGAGTTCGACTACCCCATGGCGGTGCTGGTCAACGGATCGACCGCCAGCGCGGCGGAGCTGTTCACCTCGACGCTGAGGGACTACGACAAGGCAGTGATCGTCGGGACCACCACCTACGGCAAGGGCTGTATGCAGACCCTGCTTCCCCTCAGCGACGGCGACGCCTTCACCGTGACGTACAGAATGTACAAACCGCCGTTCTCGGAAAGCTACCACGGTATCGGCATCGTCCCGGATATCGAGGTAGAGCTTGACGAGTCGCTGAAGGACAAGAATTCCTTCAAGATCACCGACGAGGAAGACAATCAGCTTCACGAGGCCGTGAAGGCTCTCACGGAACCCAAAAAAGATAAAAAATAAAACCGAAAGAGGTATTTTGAAATGGATGAGGAAAAAGTCACACTATATACAAAAGAGGGCTACAAGGCGCTGACCGAGGAGTTGACCTTTTTAAAGCAGACCAAGCTGGAAGAGGTCAAGAAGAACCTCGCCGCGGCGAGATCCTTCGGCGACCTGTCCGAGAACAGCGAATACGACGAGGCCAAAAACGAGCAAGCCAAGGTCGTGGCGCGCATCAGCGAGCTGGAAGAGATGATCAACCACGCCAAGGTCATCGACGAGAGTGAGATCAAGGCGGACGTGGTAAACCTCGGTTCCACCGTAAAGGTCTTCGATTACGATATGGATGAAGAAGTCGAGTACAGCCTGGTCGGCACAAACGAGGCGAACCCCATGGAGCACCGGATCTCCGACAGATCTCCCATAGGCGGCGCGCTGCTCGGGAAGAGCGTAGGCGACGAGGTGATCGTGGACTCCCCGGCGGGACAGCTCAAATTCAAGATCCTCGGCGTCAAGAGGTCGAAATCCTCCAACTGACCGCGGACCGAAAGGAAAAAACAAATGAACGACAACGAAAGAAACGTTGCGGCAGGCTCGGGCGAGAACGTTGAATCTCTGTCCGAGCTTCGCCGTATAAGACGCGAAAAGCTCACAACGCTCGTATCCGAAGGGCGCGACCCCTTCAAAATAACGAAATACGACGTGACCCATCACGCCGAGGAGATCAAGGGCCGCTACGACGAGCTCGAGGGGCAGACCGTCTCCGTGGCGGGCCGTCTCATGTCCAAGAGGATCATGGGCAAGGCGTCCTTCTGCCACATCCTCGACAGATCCGGGGAGATCCAGGCGTACGTCGCCCGGGACTCCGTGGGAGAGGGGCCCTACGCAGATTTCAAGAAGACGGACATCGGCGATATCGTGGGACTGAGGGGCGTGGTCTTCCGCACGAAGACCGGCGAGACCTCCATCCACGCCGAGGAGATCGTTCTCCTGTCGAAGTCCCTCCAGATCCTGCCCGAAAAATACCACGGGCTGACCAACACCGACCTGCGGTACCGTCAGCGTTACGTGGATCTTATAATGAATCCCGAGGTGCGCGACACTTTCGTCAAGCGCTCGAAGATCATCGCCTCCATCCGCCGCTTCCTCGACAAAAAGGACTTCATCGAGGTGGAGACCCCCATGCTTGTCGCCAACGCGGGAGGCGCGGCGGCGAGACCCTTTGAGACCCATTTCAACGCCCTTGACGAGGATTTCAAGCTCCGCATCTCCCTGGAGCTGTACCTGAAGCGGCTCATCGTAGGCGGACTGGAGCGCGTCTACGAGATCGGCAGAGTCTTCCGCAACGAGGGGCTCGACACAAGGCACAATCCGGAGTTCACGCTGATGGAGCTGTACCAGGCGTACACCGACTATCACGGGATGATGGACCTGACCGAGGAGATGTTCCGCCACGTGGCGAAGGAAGTGCTCGGCACCACCACTATCGTTTATAACGGGATCGAAATGGATCTCGGCAAGCCCTTCGAGCGGATCACCATGATCGACGCGGTGAAGAAGTATTCCGGTGTGGACTTCAGCGAGATCAAAACGCTGGAGGAGGCACGCGCCGCCGCAGACGAGCACGGCGTCCGCTACGAGGAGCGCCACAAGAAGGGCGATATCTTAAATCTCTTCTTCGAGGAATTCGCGGAGAGTCACCTGATCCAGCCCACCTTCGTGATGGATCATCCCGTGGAGATCTCCCCGCTGACGAAAAAGAAGCCGGAGAACCCGGACTACGTGGAGAGATTCGAGTTCTTCATGAACGGCTGGGAGATGGCGAACGCCTACTCCGAGCTCAACGACCCCGTCGACCAGCGGGAGCGCTTCGCCGAGCAGGAGAAGCAGTTCGCCGCCGGCGACGAGGAGGCAAACCACACCGACGAGGACTTCCTCAACGCGCTGGAGATCGGCATGCCGCCCACAGGCGGTATCGGATACGGCATCGACCGGCTGTGCATGCTCTTCACCGACTCCGCCGCCATCCGCGACGTGCTGCTCTTCCCGACGATGAAGAGCCAGGGCGAGGCGAAGAACGCCGCCAACAACGCCGCTCAGGCAACCTCTAAAAGCCTTCCCCTTGAGGGTAGCAAAGCGGGAGTCGCGGTAGTGAATGACAGCCCGGTGGGCTGTCAGAGCCGCGACTTGACCGAGCCCGTAGGCGAGACGGTGGCTGCGCAGCAGCCGGATGAGGTGGAAGAGATCGACTTCTCGAACGTGGTGATCGAGCCGCTGTTCGAGGATCAGGTCGATTT
>CACXCL010000062.1 GCA_902766115.1 uncultured Ruminococcus sp. | reverse complement strand
GCCCTCGTGGGCTTCGATCAGGTCGTTGCAGAGGGAGACGATCTCGTCGGTGGAGAGCTCCGCCGCCGTGTGGGGCTCCATCAGAGCGGCTTGGTAGATCTTCTGCTTGTCGCCGGTGACCGCCGCCTCAATGGTCAGCATCTGAGGATAGATGTTGGAGGAATTCATGGCCGCCAGCTGAAGCGGGAGCGCTCCAACGTAGGTCGGGGTGATGCCGTTCTTGTCCACCACGCAGGGGACCTCCACGCAGGCGTCGTAGGGCAGGTTGGTGATCATGCCGCGGTTCAGCACGTTGCCGCCGATGCGGTAGGTGTTCCCCGTGACGACAGCCTCCATGATGTGGGAGGCGTATTCTCTCGATCTCTCGTGAGTGACCTTGCCCCCCGCCAGAATGTCCGCGTATTCCTTCTTCCAGCCCTCGATCTGCGCGATGCAACGGCGCGGATACTCGTCAAGCGGAATGTTGAACTTCTCGATCAGATCCTGCCTGCCCGGTTTGATATAGAAAGGATTGTACTCGGAGTTGTGCTCACTGCTCTCGGTGCAGTAGTAGCCGAACTTGTCGATGTAGTCGAAGCGGACCATGTTCCCGTGCTTCTCGGTGGCGTTCTTTTCCTTGGCGCGCCGTCTGATCTCGGGATAGAGGTCGTTTCCGTCGCGGTCGTGGATCTCCAGCAGCCAGCCCATGTGGTTGATGCCGGCGATCTTCTCGTATCTGCCTTCCAGCTTGTCCTCCATGCCGAGCTGCTCAAGGAGATCCTCGGAGCATACCTGCACGCTGTGGCAAAGGCCCACGGTCTTGATCTTCGTGAATCTCTGCATAAAGCCGGAGAGGATAGCCATGGGGTTCGTGTAGTTCAGGAACCACGCGTCGGGGCAGACCGACTCCATGTCCTCGGCAAAGCCCTTCAGCACGTGGATGGTGCGGAGTCCTCTGAATATGCCGCCGATACCGAGGGTATCGCCGATGGTCTGACGGAGGCCGTACTTCTTAGGCACTTCGAAATCTATGATGGTGCAGGGGTCGTAAAGGCCCACCTGGATGGCGTTGACCACGAAATCAGCTCCGCGGAGCGCCTCACGGCGCTGCTCAACTCCGAGATATTTTTTGATGGTGGCGCGTCCCTCGTTGACGGTGTCGTTCATGGCGGAGATTATGGTGTAGGACTCCTCGAGCCGCTGCCCGTCGATGTCGTACAGAGCCACTTCCATATCGTGGAACGGCTCAGCCATCATGGTGTCGCCCACCACGTTGCGCGCGAAAACGGTGCTTCCCGCACCCATGAATGTCAGTTTCATAAAGTTTGTTCCCCTTTCGGTTATTTCAAGTCAATTATACTTGATTTGCCGCCGTATTGCAAGAACAAAAAGCTGATTTCGGAAGGAAGTGAAAAAAATATCGGAAAAAGTGAAACCAAACGCCATATTTTGCGATATAATAGAGTAGAAGGCAAGCAGCCGCGGCCGAAGGAGGTATTATGAAGCTGTTTCTGAAAATATCGGCGCTCGTTCTCGTCTCCGTCATGGCGCTGGCGTCTCTCGCGTCCTGCGGCGCGAAAAGAGACAGAAAAGAGGAAGAGAAAGTCACGCTCGACGACGATTTTGAGTTTTACATCGAGTGGGGCTTCGGCGGCTCCTACGACAGCGAGACGGGCCGTCTTGTCAGCATCCGCGACATAAAGGCAGAAGACCGGTACAGCACGGAAATGATCCTTTCCGCCGAGATGAGAGAGGAGATCAAAAAGATCATCGAGAATTCGGGCTTCTTCCGCCTCCCCGACGAGATAGAGAACGACCCGCACGTCGGAACCGTACCCGCTTCCACATACGTCCTGACCGTAAAGAGCGGCGGTAAGACGAAAACGGTGACCTGGAGTCAGGTCTCCGAAGCAAAAGTCGCGGAAGAGGGAAGGATAATGAAGGGACTCATGAACGCCATCGTCGGGCTCATCCAATCGACCGAAGAATACAAAAGCATTCCCGAGCCCGATTTCGGGTATCTGTGATCGAAAAAACGCCCGACGGCGACAAGCCGTCGGGCGTTTTTTACTTATTTCAGTCTTCTATCGCCGCTTTGCGGGAGTTTATCGCCCGGATCCGTTCCGGGTCCAGCTTCGGACGTCTGTCGTAGTAGTAGACGCCGTTGCGCTCCTGCTCCACGTCGGTGAGCTGGGTATAGCAGAAGCCGCAGATGCAGGGGTTGTCAAGCAGCGCGTCCGTGAGTCCCTGATAGGTCTTGTAGAACTGCTCCACGTCGCTCATGACGCTGTAGCCCCAGGTGTGCTCCTCCGTCGTGAGGGTCATCCCGCCGTACTCGCTGATGAACACGGGCTGTCCCTTTTTGTATTTCTGCCGGTCGCTGAAATTGTCGTGGAGGGTGCCGTCCACGGGGAGATTTTCATAATGGGAGCGGAGCTCGTCCGGATTCTGATTATAGTCGTGCAGGTCGAAGATATCGGTGTTCACGTGGCGGAATCCGCTGGTGTCTATGACAGGTCTCGTGTTGTCCACCGCCTTGGTGGTCTTCCACACCAGTCTCAGCAGATCCAGATACACCGGTCTGCCGTCGTCGTCGTTCCAGGTCTCGTTGAAGGGGCACCAGCCGATGATAGCGGGGTGGTTGAAGTCCCGCTCGATCTCCTCGAGCCACTCCGGCAGTATCCCGTAGACGGCCTCGGGGTATGACCGGCAGAGGCCCCAGTCGGGGAACTCGCCCCAGACGATATAGCCCTTTCTGTCGCAGTGGTAGAGGAACCTCTCCTCGAACACCTTCTGATGGAGGCGCGCGCCGTTGAAGCCCATTGCCATGGACAGATCCACGTCTCGCTCCAGATCCGCGTCAGAGGGGGCGGTGTAGATCCCGTCGGGGTAGAAGCCCTGGTCGAGGACGGTCCTCATGAAAACGCTTTTGCCGTTCAGCAGGAACCGGTAGCCGTCCATCGCCACGGAGCGGAGGCCGAAGTAGCTCTCCACCCGGTCCTCGCCGTAGGTGAGCACCAGATCGTACAGCCGTCCGTGACCCACCTCCCAGAGGTGAGTTTCCGTGAGGGCGATGCTCAGCGCCGCGGAGCCGCCGAAGGCCTCGGCGGACGCCTCTCCCACGGAACGCCCCTCGTAGAACGCCTCGGCGCGGAGGACGCCGCGACCCGTGACGTTGGCGGAGATATTCACCACGCCGGAGAAGGGATCGGTCTCGTATCTCGTCTTGATTATCCTGGTCTCGGGGGCGAATTCCAGCCACACAGTCTGCCATATTCCCGTGGTGCGGGTGTACGAGCAACCGCTGGAGCGGTACCAGGAGCACTGCTTGCCTGCGGGGATCATCCTGTCCCTTGTGTCGTCAAGAGCGTTGACGGTGATCACGTTCTCGCCCTCGTGAAGCAGATCGGTGATATCGCCCCGGAACGAAACGTAACCGCCCTTGTGAGAGAAGGATTCCTCCCCGTTGACGTAGACCTTCGCCTCGTAGTCCACCGCGCCGAAATGGAGGAGCACCCTTTTCTTGAGCTGCTCCGCGGTGACGGTGATTTTCCTGCGGTACCAGACCGAATTGATGAAATCCTTTTCCTCGATGCCCGAGAGCTTGCTTTCTATACAGAACGGGACGTTGATCACGCGGCTGAAGGTCGCCCCGGTCTCGTAGAGTCCTCTCCCGTAGCCGCTGACGCCCGGGTCGGTCTCGAATTCCCATTCCCCGTTGAGGCAGACCCAGTCCTGCCTTTTGAACTGGGGTCTCGGATGCTCCGTTCTCATTATCATGGTAAAAAATCCTTTCTTCGGGGACCGTATCTCGCCCCTCATGTCATTCTATCATAAAATGCGCACGGGTTTCAATACGTTTTCACCATAAAAAGGACCCGAAGGCATATTTTTTCTCAGAAGAGGCGGAACCTTGTCAAAACGCTTGACAGGCGGACCCCGGGACGATATAATATTCATGGCTTATTGCGTTGCTGAAGAGCGGCGGCATAATAAAACGACATGACGAAAGGAAGAGTAAAAATGAAAATATTGTTTCAGGGAGACAGCATCACAGACGCCGACAGGAACAGAGAGGACTGCCACGACCTCGGCAAGGGATACCCGAAATACGCGGCGGAGTGCCTGAGAGAGGCCCATCCGGAGATCGACTTTGAGTTTATCAACCTCGGCATCAGCGGAGATCAGACAAAGGATCTCGTTGCCCGCTGGGAAGAGGACTGCATCAAAGTCAATCCCGACATTGTCTCCATACTTATCGGAGTCAACGACACCTGGCACCACGCCTACGACAAGTCCTTTATCGACAACTCCCTCTACGAGGCGAACTATCGCTTCATCCTGTCCGAGATCAAGACCCGTACCAACGCGAAGATCATGATCCTCGAGCAGTTCCTTCTTCCGGTCCCCGACAAAGAAATATTCCATCCGGATATTGACGCCAAGATACAGATCACAAGAAAGCTCGCAAGAGAGTACGCCGACGTGTTCGTGCCTCTGGACGGCATTCTTGCCGCAGGATGCGTGGAACGCGACATGTACTTTTTCTCCGACGACGGAGTCCATCCGAACGAAAACGGCAGCCGTTTCATAGGTTCAGTCTATGCGGAATCGGTTGAGCCGCTTCTCGGCTGAGGGCCCGGTCTTGGAACAGAAAAACGTCCGCGCGAGATCGCGCGAGAACTGTGAGATCCTTTGTATCAATACTTGTGCCGATTACGGCGTCGACGTCCCGGAGCAGATTTCTCTGTTCCGGGAAGCCGGTTTT
>CACXCL010000061.1 GCA_902766115.1 uncultured Ruminococcus sp. | reverse complement strand
GCCGACTTCAACGACCCGATCAACATGCTCGAAATGTGGATCACCGACTCCGGTAACAACGACTGCCAGTTCGGCAGATAAGTTGCCTGTTTGACTGATTCATAAAACGTCCGGTCCCGCCGGGGAGCACGACTCCCCGGCGGACCTTTTATTAATTGAAAATGGAACAGGGCGACCGGAAAATGAAAACGCCGACCGGGGCGGTCGGCTCGCTTTCCGTCAAAGAACTTTTATAAAAACCGGCGCGAAATCACTTTCTCACTTTCGCGCCGACTTTTATTCTATTACGATGAGAGGCACGATCATTTCCGCCTCCGTCAGGCCGGCGTGGACGCTTTTGAATCTCTCCGCCTCCCATTCGGTGTTGAAGACCGTCAGATCCCCGGTCGCAACCGCCAGATAGTCTCCGAGCATGGAGCAGAAGCAGGGGTGCTCCTCTCCGTCGCCGAACAGTTTTTCGTCGATGACCTCCCGCTTTTTCATGAGGATGAAATCCTCCCCGAAGTACCGCTTGAATTCCGACTCGAACCGCTCATCCATCCCCTCTTTGACGAAGAGATTGAGCGCGCGGGGCTCGATGGACGGCATACGGACGAGACATTCCACGACGGAGGGATAGTCTTTGATGCATACGCCCTTCGAGTCGATATGTCCGTGGTCCGCGGTGACGATCACCAGCGTGTCGCTCACACTCCGGCAGAAGCGGCGCACCTGCCGCTCCAGCGAACGAAGTATCCGTTTCGCTCGCCGGCTCCGGCATCCTGCGGCGTGCATCGTCGTATCCGGCTCGTCCCAGTAGGCGTAGACGTATTTCCTCTCCGGCGTCCGGCAAAGCTCCTCCACCCGGGCGAGCTCGTCTTTGAACGATCCGAAGGGGGACAGATACGGCGCCACCTCATGCGCCGCGATCCCCGCGTCGCGTAATCTGTCGGTAACGCTCACGTATCCCGTGAACGTCCGCGCCACGTTGAAATCTGCGGCGGGGTTTTTCGTCCCCTGCTCCGTGTTGCGGAAGACGGTCACGTTCTTGCCGATCTGCGGATAGTAGCAGTCCCATCCGAGCCAGGAATGAGAGCAAGGCAAAAGACCGCTCAAAACGGACGTGGTAGCCGCAACCGTGGTGGACGGAAAAGTGGAGCTGCAGGTCCCCCTGAGATGCGAGCGGAAAAATCCGTTTTCCCCGAGGTTGTTTTCTGCCACGCCGACCCCCATGCCGTCCAGCAGGATCACGACGACATTTTTGTATTCCTTTTTGAGAAAGCCGTCGATCAGAGGAAGAGTGTCGCCCGGGGGCTCCGCTCCGAAATATCTCATGATCGAGTTCGGCAGGCCGGATATGCAGTTTTTATAATCCGGCAGGACGGTTTTCATTTTTTCCATTTTTATATCCTGTTGTATCGTTTTCACAAGCCCCGCCGCGAAGTATTTCGCGGCGTTTTTAAAGAAGTTTCTTGAGGGGGAGCAAGCCGACCGCCGCCGGGGGCGGATGAAGGGAGGCGAGCGAGTGGCCGCGGTCGAAATTCTGCGAGTGAATAGCGAGCAAAGAATTTCGGGCACCGCAACAGGGCAGGGGGAACTTCTTTTCAAAGAAGTTCCCCCGGAAAAATCACGCAGTCACTATTCCCGCCGCGGCGGCGAACTCGGGCAGTTTTGCCGCCTCTTCGCGCATCTTGTATTTCAGGATCTTCCCGGCGGCGTTCATGGGGAACTCCTTCACGAAGGTAACGTACCTCGGCGTCTTGTGCTTCGCCATGTGGTCCCGCACGTAATCGCGGATCTCGTCCGCGGTGGCGTCCTCGCCCTCCTTCAGGATGACGCACGCCATGATCTCCTCACCGTACTGAGCGTCCGGCACGCCGATGACCTGCACGTCGGACACCTTCGGGTGGGTGTAGATGAAATCCTCGATCTCCTTGGGGTAGATGTTCTCACCTCCGCGGATTATCATATCCTTGATCCGTCCGGTGATCTTGTAGTACCCGTCGGGTCCCCGCCGCGCCAGGTCGCCGGTGTGGAGCCAGCCGTTCTCGTCGATGGCGAGCGCAGTGGCGTGGGGCATTTTGTAGTACCCCTTCATGATGTTGTAGCCCCGGGCGACGAACTCGCCGTCAACACCGTCGGGCAGGTCCTCGCCGGTCTCGGGATCCACGATCTTGCACTCCACCCCGAATATGGCCGCGCCGACCGTGTTGACCCGCTTCTCGATGGAGTCCGTAGTCTTCGACATGGTGGTGGCGGGAGACGCCTCCGTCTGCCCGTAGGTGATGCATATCTCGTCCATGTGCATCTTCTCGATGACCTCCTCCATCACCTTGATGGGGCAGGGGCTTCCCGCCATGATCCCCGTGCGCATATGGGAAAAGTCGGTCTTCGGGAACAGCTCGTGTCCCAGCATGGCGATGAACATGGTGGGCACGCCGTGGAAGGCGGTTATCTTTTCCTTGTTTATGCATTCCAGCCCCAGCCGCGGCGAGAACGCCGGGATCGGCGACATGGTGGTCCCGTGAGTCATGGACGCGGTCATGGCGAGCACCATACCGAAACAGTGGAACATGGGCACCTGGATCATCATCCGGTCGGCGGTGGACAGGTCCATGCAGTCGCCGATGGCCTTGCCGTTGTTGACGATGTTGTAGTGGGTCAGCATGACGCCCTTGGGGAACCCCGTGGTGCCGGAGGTGTACTGCATGTTGCACACGTCGTGCTTGTTTATCATGGCTGCCCGGCGCCATACCGCCTCCACCGGAGTCCGCTCCGCCTGAGCCAGCGCCTCCTCCCAGGTGTAGCATCCCTTTTGCTTCGACTGGCAGGTGATGATATTGCGCAGGAACGGAAGTCTCTTGCAGTGGAGCGGACGGAGCGTGTCGCAGGACTGAAGTTCCGGACACAGCTCCTTGATTATCGATACGTAGTCCGAATCCTTATAACCGTCGATCATGACAAGCGTGTGGGTGTCGGACTGACGGAGCAGATACTCCGCCTCGTGGATCTTGTAGGCGGTGTTCACCGTGACCAGCACCGCGCCGATCTTCACCGTCGCCCAGAAGGTGATATACCACTGGGGGACGTTGGTCGCCCAGATCGCCACGTGGTCGCCCTGCTTCACCCCGAGGGAGATCAGCGCACGGGCGAACTCGTCCACGTCGTCGCGGAACTCGGGGTAGGTGCGGGTGTAGTCCAGCGTGGTGTACCGGAAAGCGTACTGCTCCGGGAACTCCTCGCACATCCGGTCCAGCACCTGCGGGAAGGTCAGATCTATGAGCATCTCCTTTTCCCAGACGTACTTTCCGTCGCCCCGGATGGAAGTCTGCAGCCGCCCGGCGGCTCCGCCGTCCTCGATATACCGGCTCATGAAATTGGCGAAATGGGGGAACACCACGCCGGCGTCCATAAGATCCGGCTTGTACTGCTTCAGCCATTCGAGGGTCACGTAGCCCTCGTAGTTGATGGACCGGAGCGCGCTCATGAAGTCGTCGATGGGGAGGTCCCCCTCGCCCATCATGCGGTACACTGGCGCGCCGTCAATCATGACGGAGTCCTTGATGTGGGTGTACTTGATGTACGCCCCCAGGTTCTGTATGGTCGTCTCCGCGCTCTCCCCGGCGAACCGGTACGGATGGTGCATGTCCCAGAGAGCGCCCACGGCGTCGCTGCCGATGGCGGCGAGGACCGACGCCAGCCGGTCCGTGTGGGAATAGACTCCGTTGGTCTCGATGAGCAGGGTCACCCCCGCCGCCTCCGCCACGGGAGCAAGCTCCCGCATGGGAGAGATCACGTATTCGTCGTCGAAATCGGTGGTGATCCCGGCGGTCAGGTCCCCCAGCACGCGGATGTATCTGCAGCCGATGCCGGCGGCGATCTTGATATACAGCTTCAGCTCCTCCACGGCCTCATCCCGCTTTTCCGGGAATCTCAGGGCGCACCCCGAGGAGAGGCAGGAGATCTCCAGCTTCATTTTTTCCAGTTTTTCTCTCGTTTTTGCGATATTTTCGTCCCTGAAGGGAGCCGCGGACGCGGTAAAGCGCGTGCCGCCGAGGCCTCTCATCTCCACGCCGGAATAGCCGACGTCCTTTGCCATGGACCAGATCTCCTCCCATGAGTAATCGGGACAGCCGAGAGTCGAAAATGCGATCTTCATCATTATCACCGCTTTCTTTGGATTTGCGCCGTGGCGCATGATCGGCACGGACGCGCCGCGCGAGCGTGGGACGGGAAAACAAAAAACCTCCGTCTC
>CACXCL010000060.1 GCA_902766115.1 uncultured Ruminococcus sp. | reverse complement strand
GCCCCGCTCAGTAATAATTCCCCGCGTCCGGCGGCGTCACAGCGGAGGGCTTGACAGAGCTCACTGAGCGGTACGGGACCAAAACCCGTGCAATTTGAGTGGTAACGCGGGCATTCGCTCGTCTCAAAGGAGGCGGGCGGATTTTTGTTATATCGCCCCATCCTCTTGCCCTGCATTTTTTGAGAAAGGAAAAAGAGAAATGGAAAACATCTTAAAGGAAGTCGCCTCGCGTATCAAAACCATGCGCGAGATCCGCGAGATCGACGTCCGGACAATGGCTGAGGCGACCGGGGTCACCGTGGAGGCGTATCTCGCACTGGAGGAGGGGAAGGTCGACTTCACCTTCACGTTCATCCACAAGTGCGCCGCGCGGCTCGGCGTGGACGCCACGGATCTGCTGGGCGGCGAGAGCCCGACACTTGAGTCCTACTGCGTCAACAGATCGGGAGGCGGTCTTCCCATCGCGCGGCGGCAGGGCTTCTCATACAACAATCTGGCGCCTCTCTTCAAGGGAAAGATCGCCGAGCCCTTCGTGGTGAAGGCGCCCTATACCCCTGGCGACGAGGACGCCCCTATCAAGCTGTCCCATCACGAGGGACAGGAGTTCGACTACGTGCTGAAGGGCTCGCTGAAGGTCTCCATCGGAGGCAGGATCGAGATACTGAACGAGGGCGACAGCATCTACTACGACAGCTCCCTGCCCCACGGCATGGTGGCGTACGGCTGCGACTGCGAATTTCTTGCGCTGACCATCAGCGCCGGAGGCGTGGCGTACGACTACCCCGAGGAGCTGACGGAGCCGGTGGTGAAGGAAACGCCCGTGACTCTGTCGCCCCTGCCGGAGGATCCCGTCGCCGAGCGGTTCATCCGCGTGACGGAGGAAAACGGCAGACCGGTGAAGGTGGATTACTTAAACTGCGAGAACTACAACTTCGCCTACGACACCGTGGACGCCATCGCGGAGAAGACGCCGGACAAGCTGGCGATGCTCCACCTTGACGTCAACAAGAACGAGCGAAGGTTCACCTTCGACGATATGAGGCGTCTGTCTAACAAGGCGGCGAACTATCTTGATTCTCTGGGGATCCGCAAGGGCGACACGGTGATGCTGGTGCTGAAGCGCCACTGGCAGTTCTGGCCGGTGATGCTGGCTCTGCACAAGATCGGCGCCATCCCGATCCCCGCCACGAATATGCTGGTGGAGAAGGATTTCGAATACCGGTTCAAGGCCACCGACACCAGGGCGGTGATCTGCACCGTCGACGGCGAGACCGCGCACCACGCTGAACGCGGCGCCGCCGACGCGGGGCTGTCCGATATGATCAAAATTTCAGTTGGCGGCAAGCTTGACGGCTGGCGCGACTTTGGCGAAGAGTTCGGCGCGTTCTCCGACGAGTTTGAGCGGAGACCCGGCGTGGGCGGCAACGAGACCATGTTCATGCTGTTCACCTCCGGCACAACGGGGTACCCGAAGGTGGCGTCCCATGCGTACACCTACGCGCTGGCGCACTACGTGACGGCGCGGTACTGGCACAACATCGACCCGAACGGTCTGCACCTCACCATCTCCGACACGGGATGGGGCAAAGCCCTGTGGGGCAAGTTCTACGGCCAGTGGCTCTGCGAGGGCGCGGTCTTCGCCTACGATTTCGACCGGTTCCACGCCGACGACATCCTGCCGCTGTTTAAGAAATACAACATCACCACGTTCTGCGCGCCGCCCACCATGTACCGTTTCTTCATCAAGGAGGATCTGTCGAGGTACGATCTCAGTTCCCTGAAGTACACAACCATAGCCGGCGAGGCGCTGAATCCCGAGGTGTATTACAAGTGGCTCGAATACACCGGTCTGCGGCTGATGGAGGGCTTCGGTCAGACCGAGACCACCCTCACCGTGGCGAACTTCGTCGGGGACGTGCCGAAGCCCGGCTCAATGGGCCATCCGTCGCCGCTCTACAAGATCGACATTCTCCTCGCCGACGGCCGCCGCGCCGAGGTGGGCGAGACCGGCGAGATCGTCATCGACATCAAAGACGGCAAGCCCTTCGGTCTGGTGAAGGAGTACTACCGGAACGAAGACGCCACCCGCGAGGTCATGCGGGACGGCTATTATCACACCGGCGACACCGCCTGGCGCGACGAGGACGGCAATTTCTGGTACGTGGGCCGCGTGGACGACCTGATCAAGTCCTCCGGCTACCGGATCGGACCCTTCGAGATCGAGTCCGTCATCATGGAACTGCCCTACGTGCTGGAGTGCGCCGTCACCGGCGTTCCCGATCCGCTCCGCGGTCAGCTGGTAAAGGCATCCGTGGTGCTGATCCGCGGAAAAGAGGGCTCCGACGAGCTGAAAAAGGAGATACAAAACTACGTGAAGGAGCACACAGCTCCCTACAAGTACCCCAGAGTCGTGGAATTTCTCGATTCCATGCCCAAGACCATCAGCGGCAAGATCCGCCGGGTGGAGCTGAGAAAGTGATTTTATGCGAGGGAACTTTTTGAAAAAAGTTCCCTCGCGCTCCCTCAAAAACTTTTATAAAAAGCCGCGGAAATACTTCCGCGGCTGTTTTCAGAAGTTTCTTGAAAGAGGTGCGGAGGAAACTTCTTTTCAAAGAAGTTTCCTCCGCAAAAAACTACGCGTTCTTTTTTCTGCCTGAATGCATGTCGTTCTTGCCGCGGGCAGACTCCGCGCCGGGCTCGATCTCACCCGCCTTCATCAGCGCAACTTTCGTCAGGAACGGTCCGATCAGTTCGTACACCAGCACGGAGAACAGGATGATGTTCCGGATGATGATCCCGTCGGGACCGAGTTCCTCCGCCATGACGGACATCCCCAGCGCCACGCCCGCCTGAGGCAGAAGCGTCACGCCGAGATATTTCACGATCTTATGATCGCACTTCATGAGCCGCGAGCTCTCCCGCGCGCCGATGTATTTTCCGGCGGAACGGCTGACGATATAGACCACGCCGATGCCGATTATTACAAGATTCGCTATCACTCCGAAGTCGAGTTCCGCCCCGCTGAACACGAAGAACAGTATATACAGCGGCGCGGTCCACCGCTCAGTCCTGTCCATAAGCTCCTCGGACACGTCGCACACGTTGCAGAACACCGTACCGAGCATCATACAGGCCAGCAGCGGTGAAAAGCCGCACTTCACTCCGAACACCGTGAACTCTATCTTCGTCACCGCCACGGTGAGCAGCACGAAGGTGATGGAGATTGACATCCTCTTGCTTCGTGAATGGAACAGCTTTTCAGTCAGATTGAAGATGAATCCCATGATGAATCCCAGCGCCAGCGAGAGGACAACTTCGATGATGGGCTCGAGGATCATGGAGATCACATCCACTCTGCCCGTGGTCATGGACCCGGCGATGCCGAAGGAGACCGCGAAGACAACCAGTCCCACGGCGTCGTCCAGCGCAACGATAGGCAGCAGGATGTCCGTCAACGGGCCGTGCGCCTTGTACTGCCGCACCACCATCAGGGTAGCGGCGGGCGCTGTCGCCGCGGCGATGGCGCCGAGGGTCACGGCGGACGGCAGGGACAGCACGTCCGGGATGATGAAGTGGAGTCCGATGAGCACGACGTCAACCAGGAGCGTCGCCGCAAGCGACTGGATTATGCCCACCACCGTGGCCTGCTTCCCGTTTTTCCTCAGCTGCGAAAGCCGGAATTCATTACCTATGGAAAACGCGATGAATCCCATGGCGACGTCGGAGATGACGCCCATGCTTTTGACCTGTTCGAGCGATTCGAATCCCAGTCCCGGAATGCCGAGTCTGCCGAGGCAGAACGGCCCGATGATGATGCCTGCCACAAGATACGCCGTGACGGCGGGGAGACCCACCAGCTTTGCGAGGCGCGACATGAGCAGGCCGGAGATCAGCGATATGCTGAGAATAAGAAGTATTTCCATTGTTAGATAAGCCTTTGCCTTTCAGTATTATGTCAATGTCAGACAGTCCTGTATGCGCAGGAGCAGAATTTTTCCGTCTCGATCCCGGAGTCAAGCGACCTGATGAACAGATCGAGTGAGTCGAGCACAGGCGCTTCGGAATGATAGTGACCTGCCTCGACGGTCATCAGCGACGATTCGGCGGCGTCCTCGGCGACGTTGTAGCCGCTCTCCCCGGTGACCAGCACGTCGGCTCCCGCGGCGGCGGCGGGTCCCGTCAGATCCTTGCCCGATCCGCCCACGAGGGCGATCCGCTTCACTTTTCCCCGCCCCGTAACGCGCACGAACGGCGCGCCGAGCACGTTTTTAACCAACGCCGCGAGGACGTCCACGTCCTTCTCCTCGGGAAGCTCCGCGATCCTGCCGAGAGTCGGGCACTCCCCGTCCCCGAATTTTTCGAGAGTCGAAGGGTCGAGTCCCATCGCCGCGGCGAGGGAATCGTTCACTCCGCCGTCTGCGGCGTCGAGCCGCGTGTGAAGGGAGATCACGGTCACTTTGCCGTTCAGCGCGGCGAGGACCCGGTCCGCGGGGAACTCGCCGCCCACAAAAGACCGCACTCCCCGGAAAATCATGGGATGGTGAGTCAGCAGAACGTCAAAGTCTCCCGCGGCGGCGCGCTCTACGGCTTGCGCCGTCGCGTCAAGGGACAAAAGTACCTTTTTCACCTCCGCGCCGGGATCCGCGCAGCACATGAGTCCGTCGTTGTCCCACGGAGCGGATAACTCCCGGGGGTATCTCTTTTCCAGCCGGGCGTAAAATTCTCGTACCGTCATTTTTGTTACCTCTTTCGGTTATCCTATGTCGGAAAATCCCCTGGCGCGCCCGATGGCGCGGACTTCCGCGAGGATCCCTTCCTCCCGGGACGTGTCGATCCCGCCTTTTTTCCGTCCTTCGATCTGCTTTTTCAGCCTTTCGGCGGAGCGGCTCAGAAACAGCTTCAGGTTTTCGTCAGACTCTTCCTCGCTCACGCTCTGCCCCAGTTCGAGTTCGGCCTCGGTGGGCTCGCGTTTGATCCCGTCGTACTCGCAGACCATGCAGGTGTATATCTTCCCGCCGGAGCGGCACATCTTTTCCTGTTCGATCATGAACCCCGCCTCTGCGAGATATGCGCGAAGCTCGTATATGGAGCTCATGGGCTGCAGGACCAGCCGCACGCCGGGCGTTTTCACGTAATCGGAGCTGTCGATGATCCGGGCGATGAGCTCGCCGCCCATACCGCAGATCAGCACGTCCGTGACTCCGAGCCGCGCCGGCTCCATGTCGGAGAGACCGTCGCTGAGGCAAAAGGTGATGCGGTCCTCCACGCCGAACTTTTCCGCGTTGACCCGCGCGGTGGCAAGCGGACCGCTGTTCACGTCGGACGCCACCGCCATGGGACAGATGCCGCTCTTCACAAGGTAGATCGGCACGTATCCGTGATCTGTCCCGATATCTGCCGGGACGCTGCCGTCGCGCACGAGGGACGCGATGAGAAACATCCGCTCGTCCAGTACCGGGAGTCTGATCTTTGAGTTCATATTATTCCCCCCTTTCCGACCGCCGGGCGGTCAACACAACAATACAGCGAAACACAAGGTTCCGCTGCAAGTGTCTGATTCGATTTATCGGGCTGTCAATTTGCCTTTTTCTGAACCACGGGATCGGGAAGATAGACCTTCTTGATGTCCGCGCCGAGCCCGCGCAGCTTGCCGACTACGTCGTCGTAGCCTCTCTCGATCAGGTTGATCTCGGATATCTCGCTCTGCCCATCTACCGTCAGCGCGGCGATGAGCACGGCAACGCCCCCGCGGAGGTCCACCGCCATAAGCGGCGCGGCGGACAGGGGATGACCGCCCTCCACGGACACGATACGTCCGTCGACCTTGATCTTCGCGCCCATGCGGCGCAGTTCCTCGATGTATCTGAATCTGTTGTCGAAAATGGATTCGTTGATAAAGCTGACCCCGTCGGCAAGACACAGGAGCGCGCACATCTGGGGATGCATATCCGTGGGGAAACCGGGGTACGGCAGAGTCTTGACGTTGGTGTGCTTCAGCGCGCCCTGACGGGACACGTGTACCGCGTCGTCGAACTCCTCCACGGTGACGCCCGCTTCCTCGAGCTTCGCGGAGATGGCCTCGAGGTGCTTCGGGATCACATTGTTGATCCGGACCGACCCGCCGGTTGCGGCAGCGGCGACCATATAGGATCCCGCCTCGATCATATCGGGAATGACGGCGTAGGTGCAGCCGTGGAGCCTCTCCACGCCCTTGATCTTTATCACGTCGGAGCCCGCGCCGCTGATGTTCGCGCCGCAGGTGTTGAGAAAGTTCGCACAGTCAACGATGTGCGGCTCACGGGCGGCGTTCTCGATGACCGTCATGCCGTCTCCCGTGGCGGCGGCGATCATGATATTCAGCGTCCCGCCGACAGTCGACACGTCAAAGTAAATATTGGCTCCCTGAGCTCTGCCGGCGTCTGAGTTTATCTCGATGTATCCGCCGTCGGTGACCACGCGTCCTCCAAGAGCCTCAAAGCCCTTAATGTGCTGGTCGATGGGGCGAACGCCGAAATCGCAGCCGCCGGGGTATGCGACGCGCGCCCTGCCGAATCTGCCGAACTCCGCGCCGAGCAGATAATACGATCCGCGCATCTTGCGGACGAGATTATAATCAGACGTTCCACACTTTACCTCGGTGCAGTCGATCTCAACCGACGTCTTGGTGAGCGTCCTGATCTTCGCGCCGATACCGCGGAGAATGTCAAACGAATGTCTTATGTCGCTGACGTTAGGCACGTTCTCTATTATACACTTGTCCCTGACAAGTACGCAAGCATAAATTATCGGAAGAGCCGCGTTTTTCGATCCGCTGACTTCAACGCATCCGTACAGCGGGCGCCCCCCGTTTACAAGTATCTTTTCCATTTGATGACCGTTCCTTTTCTTCGGATTAGGTTCGTTATGGCGTCACTTTCAGATTTCAAAGGATCATATGCTCTCCCGTGCATCAGTCGCGCAAAATGATCCAGATACTATTATAACAGTTAATTAACAAAAATGGAAGAGTTTTTTCAAGGTTTTTCACTGAGTTTATATTTATAGTCGATTTACACAAATAATCCCAGCCTGACGGAGCCAAGATATAATGCTTTTGTCTAAAATAACCGTTATCAAATTACACAATCGCAAAAAATATTTTGTCCATTACATTATATTGACGCGGTCCGATCTTCGTTCCGGGTCACTTTGAACGGTAGTACGCCAGCGCAAGATCGACCACGAGACCGTAGCTTTTCGTGCCCTCGGTCCCCTGGATCACAAGGTATCCGTTGTTGATCTTTTCCGTCACGTCGGCGGCGGCGGACTTTCTGTATTTCTCAAAGAATTCGCTGTATCTGACAAGATCGAGACGGACACGGGGATCCAGCGCGGAATTCGCCTTGACGTACAGGTCACGGTCGGCGTTCCACAGAGGCTCGGTCAGATACTGGTACATATTGAGGTATCCGCAGTACCGCATATACGGATCGTCCGACGCGATGCAGACGAGGTATGCCACGAAGTTCGCCTCGTTTTCCCGGGCGATCCCTCTCTGGTGAGCCATTTCGTGCGCCATGGTGTAGACGTTCACGAAATCGGGGTAATTGACGTTCAGATTCGCCTCTCCCGTGTAGAATGAATAAACGCCGGAGATGTGAGTATACGTCATCTGGTCAGACACTGCGAGCCGCTTTACCGGCGCCTTGAAATTCCCGATAAAGGGAAATTCCTCTCTCACCTTATCGTATGCGCCGACGCACAGTCTGACGCATTCGTCATGGCCGAAGGGCTTCACCGAAGCGCCGTTGTTTGAGAAATCTATATCGTCTGCGAGCTTGTTCAGCTCGTCCACCACGGTCGCCGTGACGTCGTACAGTTCCTCCGCCGTGGAATCACGTACTTCAAGACCCATTTTCTCCCCGATAGGGGTGCACCTGTATCCCGCCGCAAAGTCAAAGACGAACAGGGAGTACATCAGCGCCGCAAATGAGATGATCGCCGCAAGAGAGCGGGCGAAGTTATGTCCGCCGCGGTCCATGAAACGGTTTATTCCCACAAGCGCCACTACGATGATCAGTGGCGCGGCAAACAGCACCAGCTCCGCCAGGGAGGCGGGGTAAAACGCCGTGATCTTTGCAAGAACGAGCCTGAAGAACGAGCTGATATACCTGTTGAAGAAATCCGCGAACCGGGGAGAGCAGTACATCGTCACGTGGATCGCAGCCGCGGCCGCCGCGACGCAGAATATGACGAACGAGGCGACGGGAACGTATTTGAAGATCCCCCGTCTTTCTTTTTCAGTCTTCACCGAATACCTCCTTTTCTATCACCGAGTCCGTGTCGAATCCGGGAAACAGTTCTTTTGTCAGTCGCGCCATATCGTCGGGAAGCGGAGCCGCCACGGTAATGATGCGGCCGTCCGCGGGATGCGGAAATTCCGTCACCGCGCAATGGAGCGCCTGCCGTTTTATCATCTCCGACCTTTTGCCGTACATATCGTCTCCGGTGACGGGAGCGCCGACGGAGGCAAGATGTACTCTTATCTGATGAGTCCGTCCGGTCAGCGGTCGAAGCAGAAGAAGCGATCTTCCGCCCTGCTCCGCCAGAACGCGATATTCCGTCAGGGCTTCCTTCCCGGCGGGATCGTTTTTATCCGTGACCCGCCGCGTGATGATGCTTGTGGAGCATCTGCCGATCGGTTTGTCTATCACGCCTGCCCCGCCCTCCGGAACACCGTCAGCGACGGCGACGTAGGTCTTCTTTATCTTTCCCTCCGTCATGGCGCGGTACATTTTGTATGACGCGTCCCGGGTGTTGGACGTGAGCATGCATCCACTGGTGTCCCGGTCCAGCCGGTTCACGGGGCGGAAAACGTAGTTTCTGTCTCTGTAGATATACGCCAGGGCGTTCGATACCGTGTCAAGCCTGTGTCCGTGGGAAGGGTGGGACGGCATCCCCGCGGGCTTGTTCACCGCGGTCACGTATTCGTCCTCGTAGATGATCCCGATCTCCATTTCCGCCGGGAGAGTGTAGGGGCTCACGTCCTCCGGTCTGTCCTCAGTGGCAAGAGACAGAACGTCCCCTTCTCTCAGCGCGTACCTCACGGTGACGAACGAGCCGTTGACCAGGATCCCGCCCTCTGAAAACTTCAGTTTTTTTATCATCCGGGAGGAAAAGCCGCGGTTTTTGGTCAGGTATTCCCTGACCGTCATCCCGGACAGCTCCCCGTCGACAAGTATATCCATTTTGAACCCTCCCGATCGGCGGCAAAGCTTAATTATGACTTCCCGTCAGTTGTCCAGCGTCCGCCAGTAACTGTAGTACGCCACGACAGTCCGCTCTTTTCCCCCGTGCTCCTCGTCGGGAGCCGTTATGACCACGCCCTCCAGCGACATGAGCTCCCACGCCTTCATCGACAGTATTTTGGCGCGGAGCACCACGTCCTGTCCTCCGAGCACGATAAGCTCGTCGTCTTTTACGGCGATGGCTCCGCCCCGTCCGACGATCTCCTCGACTCCGTCGATCTTTTCCGTGACGCATTTGAGCGACCTGCCGTCGAGATGGCGCGCCATGTCGCGCTTGAATCGCCTGCTGTCGGGATTTCTCGAGCGTGTGAACCCGTTTTTGTCTTTCTTCACGTTTCAGCCCTCCGTCAATGTGCGAACTGACTGTCGTACAGATGTCTGTAGAACCCACCCGCCTCGAGGAGCTCGCGATGGGTCCCGGATTCTACGATGTCGCCTTCCCGCATGACGATAATCCGGTCCGCTCCGCGGACGGTGGAGAGACGGTGCGCGACGACGAAGCTTGTGCGTCCCTTCATCAGCCGGGAAAAGGAGGTCTGGATCTCCATTTCGGTCCTGGTGTCGATGGACGACGTCGCCTCGTCGAGGATCAGCATGGGCGGCAGACACAGCATGACTCTCGCCACGGAGATAAGCTGCTTCTGCCCGGCGGACAGGCTGCCTCCGTCTTCTCCGAGGACGGTGTTATACCCGTCGGGAAGCCGCTTGATGAAACTGTGTGCATGGACCGCCTCCGCCGCCGCGACTATCTCCTCGTCGGTGGCGTCCGGTTTGCCGAGGGCGATGTTGTCGCGGACCGACGCGTTCTTGAGCCACGTGTCCTGAAGCACCATCCCGTAGTTTGATCTGAGCCGGTGACGGGAGATGCTTCGTATATCCACCCCGTCGAGAGTGATCCTGCCGCCGTCCGGCTCGTAGAACCGCATGAGCAGGTTGATAAGGGTGGTCTTCCCGCAACCGGTCGGTCCTACGATGGCGATCTGCTGTCCCGCCGCGACGGACAGATCCACTCCGGTGAGAAGCGGCTTGTCTTTTTTGTACGAGAACGACAAATCACGGAACTCCACGTCTCCCCTTACCCGTTCAGGACCTGCCCCGCCGACCTTCTCCGTCTCGCGTTCGCCGTCTATGAGTTCAAACACCCTTGCGGCGCACGCGATGGCGTTCTGCAGCTCGGAGATGACTCCCGATATTTCGTTGAAGGGCTTTGTGTACTGATTGGCGTAGCTGAGAAAGCTGGAAAGCCCGCCCACGGTCAGCGCCCATACGGGGATGTCGCCGAGAACGATAAAAGAGCCTATGAGCGCCACGACTGCGTAAACGAAGCCGTTGACGAACCTGGTCGAGGGATTGACGAGAGACGAGAAGAACACCGCGCGGACGGTGGCTTTTTCAAGCCGTCCGTTCACCTGGCGGAATTTCTCCCGCACTCCGTCTTCCATGGAGAAGGCTTTGACTGTCTTTTGCGAGGATACGATCTCCTCTGCGAGCGCCGTTTCCTCCTCGCATATCTCCGCCTGTTCCCTGAAGTACCCGAAGGTGCGCGACGCGACAAACCGCGAAACGAACAGCGACAGAGGCGTGAGGACAGCCACGACTGCGGCGAGGACCGGATTGATCCGGATCATGAATACGAGCGTGGCGACGATCGTCAGCACACCCGTGAAAAGCTGGGAAAAGCCCAGAAGAAGCCCGTCCGAGATCACGTCCACGTCGGAGATGACGCGGCTGACCACGGATCCGTGGCTGTGAGAGTCGATATACGACACGGGAAGCGCTTGGATGGTCCCGAACGCCTGCCGCCTCATATCGCGGACCACATTGTAGGTGATCCTGTTGTTCAGGGCGGTCATGATCCACTGGAACACGGCGGACACGGCGATAACGGCGCCGATACGTATGAGAACTCCCGACACGCCGGAAAAGTCCACGTTCCCCTCGCCTGCGATCATATCCACGGCGCGCCCGACCAGGACCGGGATGTACATCAGAGCGGCGACGCTGACCGCGCCGGTCACAAGGGATATCACGAACGAAAATCCGTAAGGCTTGACGAAGCGGAGCATCCGCCTGACGGTCGCCGCTCTCCTCGCGGTTTTATTCACCGTCGTCACCCCCTTCCCCGAACTGTACGTCGTGAATCTCACGGTAGACGGGGCAAGTCTTTAAAAGCTCGCCGTGCGTGCCCGCGCCGACGACCTCTCCGTCTTCGAGAACGACGATAAGATCGGCATTCATGACGGAGGACGTCCTCTGCGAGATGATAAAGGTTGTCGGTCGGTAGTCAAGCGACGAGATGGATGAGCGCAGCCGCGCATCCGTGGCGTAATCCAGCGCCGACCCGCTGTCGTCGAGTATCAGGATCTCCGGACGTCGCACAAGAGCACGCGCGACGGTGACGCGCTGCCGCTGTCCGCCGGAGAGATTCTTTCCGTACTGCTCCACGTGAGCGTCGAGTCCGCCTGTTTTTTCGAGGACCTCCTCGGCCTCGGCGAGGCGGAGGGCGTCCAGCATCTCCTCGTCCGTGGCGGAGGGGTTGCCCCACAACAGGTTTTCCCTCAGCGTTCCCTTGAAGAGGACCGCCTTCTGGGGAACAACGCCGCACCTCATGCGCAGGTCGCGTATGTCGAGAGTGCGGGAATCCGCGCCGTCTATCAGCACCTCGCCGGAGGTGCAGTCATAAAAACGCGGTATCAGATTAACCAGGGTCGTTTTACCCGAGCCGGTGCCTCCGATGATCCCCACGGTGTCGCCGGGATACGCCTTGAACGACACGCCGCTGAGGGCTTCTCCGGAGCTGCGGCCGTATTTCACGGACACGTCGCGGAATTCTACCCGGGGCGCGCCCTCTCTTTTTTCCTGCTCGCCGGAGGCGACGGGCGCGGTCTCGCCCGTTTCGGTGTCGAGAAGAGAGGCTATCCTGCCCGCGCTGGCGTAGGATCTGGACAGCATAACGAGGAGATTTGCAAGCTTCAGCAGTTCCACCAGCATCTGCGCCATGTAGTTGTACAGGGCGATGATCTGTCCCTGAGTCATGACGCCTGTGTTGACTTTTACGGCTCCCACCCGGATCAGGATGATCAGCGCCGCGTTGATTATGACGTACGTCGCGGGATTCATGACGGCGGAAATGCGCCCCGCCAGCCGCTGGAGCCCGGCGAGCTTGCCGGTAGCCCGGTCGAATTCCTTTATTTCTTCCTCCTCGCGGCAGAAAGCGCGCAGTACCCTGACGCCGGTGAGATTTTCTCTCGTCAGCTCGGTGACCCTGTCCAGCGCGGCCTGAGATCTTCTGTAGACCGGCACGGAGGACAGAACCACAGCCAGCATAACGCCCGCCAGCACAAGAATGGTGGCGGTGAAGATCAGCGCGACGGGCACGTTTATGGTGAACGTCATAACGGCGGAGCCGACGATGATGAACGGAGAACGGAGAACAAGACGGAGCAGGATGTTGAGACCGCTCTGGGCCTGATTCGAGTCGGCGGTAAGACGGTTTATGAGAGTGGGTATCCCTATCCCGTCGAGGTCACTGTACGACATTCCCTCGATCTTGCCGAAGATCGCCTCGCGGATCCCCGTTCCGAAGCCCGCGGATGCCTTTGCGGCAAAATACTGTCCCGTAACGGAGAGCCCGAAGCCCGCGGCGCCGAGCAGGATCATGAGGCAAACCATACGGATAACGAATCCGCGGTCTCCGGCGTTGATCCCCCGGTCGATGACGCCCGCTACGACAAGAGGGATCAAGAGCTCGAACACCGCTTCAAGAAACTTGAAAAGCGGGCTCAGCACCGTCTCTCTTCCGTATCCTCTGAGGTATTTCACAAGCAATCTCACAGGTTGTCCTCCGGACGTTGTATTATCTTCTCCGTATCTTTTATATTTTACCATAAGACGGCTCTTTTTTCAAGTCCGGGGAGGGCGGGAAAAAGAAAAACCGCCCCGCGGTATCTGATCCGCGAGGCGGCACGCCTCATCTCGGCTTTTTTCTGTCGAAGGCGGGATTGTATCCGTAGAAATTCCTGAAGTCCATGTTGTCCTGTGCGATCCGCAGTCCGTCGCCGAAGCGCTGGTAGTGGACCAGTTCCCTCTCGCGAAGGAATTTCAGCGGAGCGCAAACGTCGGGATCGTCGATCAGGCGGAGCAGGTTGTCGTAGGTCACTCTCGCCTTCTGCTCTGCGGCGAGGTCCTCGTTCAGATCCGCGATCACATCGCCCTTCACGCCGATATATTTGGCGTCAAAGGGGACTCCCGCCGCGGACGCGGGATAAACGCCCGCCGTGTGATCCACAAAGTAGGCGTCAAAACCGGACTTTTTTATCTCCTCGGGGCTGAGGTCCCGGGTCAACTGACTGAGTATCGCGCCGATCATCTCCATGTGAGCAAGTTCCTCGGTCCCCACGTCGGTCAGGATCCCCGCGACCTCCTTATAGGGCATGCTGTACCGCTGATTCAGGTATCTGTTGGCAGCTCCGGTCTCGCCGTCCGGACCGCCCAGCTGACTGATTATGATCTTTGCGTATTTTGGATCGGGCTTTTTGATTTTCACCGGATACTGGAGTTTTCTTTCATAAATCCACATATCAGAGTTCCTTTCTGTTTTCAGCTCATGCTGTCATATTCCCAGGGCCACGGATCGGCTGTCCATCGCCAGTCCCTGCCGCCGGCGCCGTAGATCGTCAGCGGTCCGTACCGTTTTTCATACTTATCCGTCGCTTCGGCGAGCTTGCCGTTCCACTTTTCGAAGTACTCCATGGCGCGGCTGTCGTCGGGATGCCCGTCGAGGTAAAGCGCCGCCTCGTACACCGCAAAGGAATACGCTCTGATCTGCTTCATCAGGTATTTCTTATCGTTCATTCGTGCTCTCCTTTCGTCGTCCCGGTCATCTCTGCCCCGCGCATCCTGCGCAGGCGGCGGGATAGAACGGGAGATCAAGAGCGGCGAAGACCGTTCCCCGTTCAAGCCCCTTTTCGGGGTCGTAAACGTTCTCCCATTTCTGCTGTGGCGAGTAGACCATGGCGAGGGGCATTCCCTCCAGCGCGGGAAGCCTAAAAGATCCTCCCGCCGTTCCGTTTCGGCAGGTCCGGGAGCTGTTGACGCATCCGCCGGACTGCGTCGCGCCGGAGTTACGCCCTCCGCCGGCGGCTCCGGCGGGGACCTCGCCGCCGAAGTTCTCGCTCAGGATCATCCTGAGCATGGACTCGTCAAGTCTGTCCAGCGGATTTCCGCTTGTTTTTTCGTATGCCATTTTGTTATGATTCCTCCTTCGGGGAAGGGACGCCTCCCCGTGATCGTGAGAAGTTTCCTCCTCATCAAAGTATATGTCGGCTGCGTTGCGCCGGGCACAAAAAGTTATGGAGCGTTAAAAAGAGGTATCACGGAAACGGGAAAAGAATTTATCAAAAAAAAGAAAAAAGGTGTTGACAAGAAAAAACCTATATGCTATAATACAATCCGTCGCGAGATGTGCGGAGGGGTTCATGCCCATGGGGAAGCATAGCTCAGCTGGGAGAGCACCTGCCTTACAAGCAGGGGGTCACAGGTTCGAGCCCTGTTGTTTCCATTACCGCGATCGCGGTGTTACGGCCCGGTAGTTCAGTTGGTTAGAACGCTAGCCTGTCACGCTAGAGGTCAGGGGTTCGAGTCCCCTTCGGGTCGCCACACAGCCTTTGATCGAAAATCAACGGCTGGGATGCCTTTGTAGCTCAGTTGGTAGAGCAGAGGACTGAAAATCCTCGTGTCGTTGGTTCGATTCCGACCGGAGGCATATGCGGATTTAGCTCATTTGGTAGAGCG
>CACXCL010000059.1 GCA_902766115.1 uncultured Ruminococcus sp. | reverse complement strand
GGCGGAATCGGTCATGTTTTCGATCTCGTTGTGGGAGATCTCCCGCACGCCCGCGGCGTAGATCCCCACTTCGCCCCGCCGGATCAGGTTGTTCCTTACCGTAAGGTCGCCGCCGAAGCAGTAGATCCCCTCGCCGGTGAAGGTGTCGACCGAGCATCCCTCGACGGTGTTGTGCTCGCCGTTCAGGTGGATACCGCGGCCCCTCACGGCGTATATATCGAAGTTTTTCACGTTGATATGCTCGGACACGTGGGAGACCCGCATGGCGGTCTCGGTACAATATCTGAGGGAGAAGCCGTCGAAGGTGATCCACTCGGCGCCCGACGTGTATCCGTCGCCCACGGAGATGAACTGACCGCCGGTGGCAACGCTGTATACGTCGTCCGGCTCCGCGCCGTACACGTAGAGGCACATGGTTTCGGGATCGAGATAATACTCATCGCGGCTGTCGAGCTCCTCAGACACGTTGCAGAAGTGGTGGGGCTTCAGACTCCAGTACCCCGACTTGTCGTCCGGAAGGACTCTGCCGCCTGTGTCGAAGGTCATAACGACGTTCTCGCTGTCATACGAGACGACCGGGAACACGTTGTACTCGTAGTCGATCATGATCGGCCCTTCAACGGTGACTCCGGTGAGGGTATGCCACGTATCGAACTTTTTTTTCATGACCGACGGATATTTCAGCGCGTTATCGGCGTACTTCGTTCCCATGGTCATGTCGTCGCCGCCGTCGGGGTATCTGGCAGGGCTGCACATCTCTCCTCCGAGGGTGACAATGGAGTTTTTCATCGCGTCCGCGGTGAGCACGTCCCCGACGTAAATCTTATAAATCTTGCTCCTCGTCTTCTCGGGGAACAGATGGTAGTCGCTCCCGTCGATGGGGACGAGATCTGTCCCCTTTATCTCAACGCCGTTGGTGAAGCGGACCTCGCCGTCGCCGTAAGCGGTGTAGACGACGGGACATTCCTTTGTGCCGGAGTCGGTTTCGTCGAACCTGATGTTGAGGGCGCCGTAGTCCCCTCCCTTGAACGCCACGACGACGGGACCTGTCGCCGACGGTTTGAAGTCTCTCACCGCGGCCTTCGCTCTCTCAAATGTGGCAAAGGGTTTGTTCCGGGTTCCGGGATTCGAGTCGTTCCCGTCGGGGGACACGTAGAAGTCAGCGTCTGTCACCAGCTCCCGGTCCGCTTTTTCCGGCACTTTGTACGCGGGGAAGTTGTAGACCGTTCTGTATCGGAAGGATCCGTACTCCCTGAAGCGGCGCAGGATCGCGGCGAACTGCTCGCGGGTCGCGCCGGAGCGCGGAGAAAGGGTGGTATTCGTCACACCTTTGATAAGTCCCACGGCGTTTGCCCAGGACATGGCGCCCTTCGCGAAGGAGTGGACCTTGCCGTAGTCGGCGTATCCCGTGATGTCCGCATTTTCCTCGGGGATTATGTATTCTATCGGCGCGTAGCGCATGATTATGGCGGCGAGCTGTTCCCGGGTCACCGTGTCGGACGGGGCGAATTTTCCGCCGCCCACTCCGTTGACCACGCCGTTTTTCGACGCCCATATCACGGCGCCGGTGTACCATTTGCCGTCTTTCACGTCGCTGAAGACCGGGGAATAACGGACCTCCGGCTCGCCCTGCATCCGCCACAGCACCGTCACCACCATGGCGCGGGTCATGGTCCCGGCGGGGGAGAACACCCCGTCCGCCACCCCGTTCATGAGGCCGTTCTCCGTCGCGTACATGATGTCGGAGAAGCTCCACCGCGACGTCTTGACGTCCCGGTAGGGGGACTCGCCTTCTCCCGCGGAGGCAGGCGCGGCAGCCATCGACGCGGCCGTGACGAGTACGAGGATCAGTGAAAGGATTCGTTTTTTCATATTTTCCTCCGTTAATTTCGGGAATCACGAAAAGCCTGCCGGAAACTCCGAGTGTTCTAAAGGACACTCGGCAGCGATATTTGCCCTGCGGGCAAGAGATATGTTCGCAGCGCGAGGACGGGCAAATATCATATCGCATCGAGCGAAGTGAGATATATCGCAGCCGCGAAACGGTCATATCGCATTTTGCCGTTAGGCAAAATATATCGCCTTTGGGAATTTGCAGTACAGATTTCCTGCTTTAAGAGGTATACGACAGAAAACCGACTGAAATAGGGATCATTTTCCTTACTTCAGCCGGCTTTTTATAAACTGTCCTTCAGAGGACCTTGCAAAAGCAGGCTTTTTACCGTTCAGTCAAGGGGCCTGATCCAGATGTTCCTGTAGCTGACGGGACACCTGTGGTCCTGAAGGAGCAGGGGACCCTTCTCCACCACGTAGTTTGTGACTCCGCCGGGGTTGTTTCTCGGGATGACCCTGTTGTTGTGGATGACGATGCCGTTGTGGATGACGGTCATGACGGCGGGCTCTTT
>CACXCL010000058.1 GCA_902766115.1 uncultured Ruminococcus sp. | reverse complement strand
GGTGCTCTCAAATCCGGTGACGCTGACCGGGCGCAGCCCCGTGATGTGGATCAGCGGACCGAGAGAATGCGTGCAGTAGTAGGTGGAATAGAGGCGGTTGCGCCAGTGGTCCCGCTCGCCGTAGCTGATGTCTGGCCAGATGGGCGCGCAGTTGTGGACGTACTCGCCCTCGCCGTACTCGAACTCGCCGATGACGCCCTCCCGGTAGAGCTGTCTCATTCTGAGCGGCGCGGGCATATAGCAGTAGTTCTCGCCGTAGGCGTAGATCATGCCGGTCTCCTCGACGCATTCGATGAGCTCCACCGCCTCCTTCATGGTCTGGCAGGGGAGCACCTCGCTGAACACATGGAGTCCGCGCTTCATGCACCTGATGGCGAAGGGCGCGTGCTCCGTGGCGTAGTTCGCCAGCACCACCGCGTCCATATCGTGCCCGATGAAATCCTCGAAATTATCGTAATACGCGATACCGTCCGTGCCGAGCTTTTTCTTCTGGCCCTCCAGGGTCTCCGCGTGCTTGTCGCAGATGGCGACCACCTCCGCGTTGTTGGCGTGGCGGCAGTATTCTATCATGCTGGACCCGCGGTACGCGCCCATTACGCCTATCCTTACTTTTTCCATTTTCCCGTCCTCCGTTTCAGGTTATAATATCAACGCATATATTTTACTATATCGCGGCGTTCCCGTCTATACTTTTTACAAAAAAAGGGTTGACTTTTTGCGCGGTGAATTATATCATAATCTCAGGTAAACAATAAACCGAAAGGAGATCAGAATATGCCTAAATTCAAATGCACGGTCTGCGGCGAGGTCTTCGAGGCGCCGTCCGCCGCCGAAGCGGTCTGCCCGAAGTGCAAAGCCACGGGGGACAAGCTCACGGCGATCGGCGGCAAATACGCCGGCACGCAGACGGAAAAGAACCTGGAGGCCGCCTTCGCTGGCGAGTCTCAGGCAAGGAACAAGTACACCTACTTCGCGTCCAAGGCGAAGAAGGAGGGATTCGAGCAGATCTCTGCTCTGTTCCTGAAGACGGCGGACAACGAGAAGGAACACGCCAAGATGTGGTTCAAGGAGCTGCAGGGTATCGGCACCACCGCGGAGAATCTGGCGGCCGCCGCCGACGGTGAGAACTTCGAGTGGACCGAGATGTATGAGGACTTTGCCAAGACCGCCGAGGCGGAGGGCTTCCCGGAGCTGGCGGCGAAGTTCCGCGCCGTTGGGGAGATCGAGAAGCATCACGAGGAGAGATACCGCGCCCTGCTCCGCAACGTGGAGATGAAGGAAGTATTCGAGAAGAGCGAGGTCAAGGTATGGGAGTGCCGCAACTGCGGTCACATCGTCGTGGGGACGAAGGCGCCGGACGTCTGCCCCGTGTGCGACCATCCGCAGGCCTATTTCGAGGTAAACGCGAAGAATTATTGATGATTCAGAAAAACCGCCGACGGACTGATCCGCCGGCGGTTTTCATCTTGCCGCAAAGCGGCGAATATAACTTCGCCATAAGGCGAAATATAACATCGCGCAAGCGATATATAACTCGGCGTGAGCCGAATATAACTTCGCGAAGCGAAAAAACTTCCCGGCGTGAGGTACAGCGCCGGGAAGTTTTATTCTCAAAAGGGGTTTTCAATGAGCTTTCTGAAAATCGAGTTCTTCCTGAATGAGATTCTTTATCATCCTCATATACGAGTCTTTCTGTACCCGGTTCAGCCCCGGGATATCGTCGTAGGTGAGGACTCCGTTGTTCTGCTCGATGCAGGGCTCGTTATAGATGGTGCAGTACAACGCAAGTGCGTGGCAGTAACCGTACAGCGGGGTCGGCTCGTAAAAACCCGCTATGAAATCAACGGAGTTCAGGACGACTTCGTTATCAAAATCGTGCTCCAAATTCAACATGATCCTGTTTATATTGCAATCCGACTTCAGCCAGTCCCGCCAACTGAAACAAAGCTTGTTTGACGCCTCACTATGCTTGTAAGTCGGAGAGTTGGGGTTGGTGCCCACGTATATCTCTCTCCACAGCCCGTGCATTTCGAGTCCCTCTTCCGATTTTCTCAGGTCCGACCTGCACAGATTGTAGTAAAGCTTGTCTCGGCCGAACAGATCCGTGATCCCTACGTAATCCAATTTGTTACCGCCATCATACATCCGCTCCCAGTCGTGTCCTTCGTTCAGGACTATCACATCCCATTTCCCCACCATTTCGCTTATGGATTCCTTGCTTTTGCCCTTGTACTGAGCAATGATGTCTTTGAGCTGCCAGTGATCCCCCGTGCGTTTGTACGTCTTGACCTGATGCTTGCCTTCCGCTATCGCTTCAAAATGCCTGGCGGTTTTCGGTAAACTGATGAACTGGCTCCCGAAAAACGCCACGTCGAGCACGCCGTCGTCGCCGGTGAGAGACTTTTCTTCCGCTTTTCTCACGAAGCGGTCAATCATTGCGGCGGCCTCGGCGCGCGTTATCTTCGCTTGTGGGTCAAAGCAGCCGTCCTCCCGTCCGTTGACTATTCCGGAACGGAAAAGCGCGTCCACCGCGTCCGCGGCATAGGACGGGATCTTGTCAACGTCCGCGGGGCTGCCCGCGACGCTTCCCGGCAGGTCAAGGCGGAACCACTGAGCGTATCTGTAGAGTATCGCGGCGAACTCCGCCCGGGTGACGGACGCGTTCGGAGCGAAGGTATCCTCGGTCCTGCCTTTGACGATCCCTTGACTTTGCGCCCAGGCGACGGCCTTGACGTAAAACTTGCCCGCCTTCACGTCGATGAACGAGTGTCCGGCGTCCGTTTCGGGGCTCCCCGCCATGCGGTAGACTATCGTGGCGCACATTCCGCGGGTCAGCGTCCCGCCCGGGTCGAACGACCTGTCGGAAACGCCGTTCATAAGGCCGTTCTCGTAAACGTTTTTTACGTTATAGTAGTACCATTTTCCCGCTTTGACGTCCGAAAACGGCATTTCCCCCGCGGCGACGGCGACGTGGGGGCACAGCATTACGAAAGTCAGCAAAAACGATACAAAAGCCAACAGTTTTTTCATATTCTTTTCCTCCCGGAAAATAAAAGGTATCGGCGACGGCGGCTGACGACGCCGGAGGTGGAATAAATGATCCCCGACGAAGGGGGCCGCCGGGGATCTTTATAACGACCGGAGCGCGCCGTTTCGTGAAGCGCGTGGGGTATTTGCTTATTTTGGTTTTTCGGTCGCAGAGGAAGTAGGACCCCCACAAAACGGCGTTGGCCCCGGAGAGTTATCACGCAGACCTCCCGGCGTGAGGTACAGCGCCGGGAAGTCTTTATTTGTCGGTATGTGAGCTCCTTTTTGCTTTGGGCGTGGCGGTTTTCGGATTCGAAAGTCACAGATTATCGGTTATCCAGCCAAAAAGTGCGACATCACTTGTCCCGACTGATAATGCGTTTACGACTGTCTGTCAGATCAGTCGGCGACGTTCGCAGAAATGCTCTCGGCAACCCGGATGGCCTCGTCGTGGTCGACGCCCAAATACTGGACCTCGATATAGAGGTTCTTATCGCCGAAGGCGATCCTGCCCCATGCGTAGTCGTCTCCCTCGTATTCCCAACGATCTTTGAAGTTGAAGTGAACTCTTACGGCGGGGATGTCGTTGATCATGATCTGATCGGCAAATGCCATCGCTTCGTCGGAGAATCCGCCCTCGACTTCGTCAGTGCGGACGACTATCATGATATAGTGCATCTTCGTGAGACGATGGGTCGGATCTTCCTCTTCGGGATCGGCGAGGATGAACAGCCTGGAATCCGGAGTATCAACGAGGTACTCTTCCGGAATATCGACGTTGACAAGGCCCTCGGGAACATACCCGACGGTTATGTCATCGACGCTGACGCCGTCAAAGAATCCGCCTTCCGCGAAGCTAACCCATGCGTAATCGTAATCCTCGCTCCATCTGACCGTAACCTTGTCAAGGAGACGGGTTATCATGGCCGCGGCTTCCGCGCGGGTGATCTCGTCGTCGGGATCGAACTCGCCGTTCTCTCTGCCGTTGACGACTTCACCGCGATACATGGTATCCACCGCCTCTTTAGCGAACTTCGCTACGCTGTCCGCGTCGGCGGGTGCGCCTTCACGGGTCGCGGGAAGAGCCAGATCCTCTGCGTCGAGGTATCTGTAAAGCATGGTGGCGAATTCTGCGCGGGTGATGTTGCCGTTCGGATCGAACGCGGTCGCGGTCTTGCCGTTGACGATCCCGCTGTTTTCAGCCCAGGCGACCGCCCCGGAGTAGTACTTGCCCTCCTTCACGTCTGCAAAGGTGCTGCCGCCGTTGACGGCCGGCTCCTCCGCCGCACGGTAAAGGATCGTGGCGCACATGCCGCGGGTCAAAGTGCCGTTCGGGTCGAACTCGGTGTCCGAGACGCCGTTCATGAGACCGGCATCGCAGACCTTCTGGATGTCGCTGTAGTACCACTTTCCGCTCTTCACGTCGGAGAACTGCAGACCGCCGTTCTTCGCCGCGAAAGTGGCGAGCGGAAGCGCCATAAGCAGCGCCAGCACGACCGAGATCGCAATGATTGTTTTCTTCATAGTTTTCTCCTTTCTTCTGTGACGTATGCCACGCAGCCGGATTATACCAAGGGTACTCCCTAGGTAACTGTTTAGATCGCGCGATTTGTCCGATCGCGCGGGAAGGCGTCGGGGACCTGTTTACATCCTCCCTTTTTTCTGGTAAAATAGGAGGAGAGGTGTTGCGGGTCACAAAAACTGTTCCGCAGTTTATGCGCCGCTCTGTGAACTGCAGGGAACCTCTATTACCCGAAGGGACCGTACCGGTCCCGGGGAAGGAGTGGTTCCCTGACGCCGTTCCGCTAATTAATACAGATCGGGAGCGGGTTTTCTTTCGCCGTTTTCCGGAATTCAAAAATTATTAACAAAAGGCGCGGTTTTTGAAAAAAAAAGACCGTCTCGGCGGTATAAATAAATGAAAACAGTTTTCGAGGTGGCCCGATGATCGTTTCATTCACTCTGACCGTGGAAAAGCGGTCGGATCATGACGTAATCGAATATATCTACCGTCAGTATTACCCGCTCATGCGGTACGCGGCGAGGAGGGTAATGTTCCGGGACACTCAGGAAGCCGAGGACGCGGTCCAGGACGCGATGATAAGGATCATAAAAAACGTCGGGATCATCGACGTCACCGATAAAAAGAAGCTCAAGAACCTGTGCTGTATCATCGCGCGGAACTGCGCTCTGAACCGTTTGGCAAAGAAGGACGGCAGGACCGTCCCCCTCTCCGAGATACCGGAAGACGCGGCGGACGAGGGTCCGCCGCCGGATCAGTCGGCGATAAACAACGACGTTTTCGAGGCGGTGGTCCGCGCCATCGGGTCTCTGCCGGATACCTACCGCGACGCGTGTTTTCTGAAATACGTACACGGATATAAAGAAAAAGAAGTCGCCGGGCTGCTGGGGATACCCGTGAGGACGGCGAGCACAAGGATCCACCGGGGAAAGAGGCTTCTCCGCGAGGCGCTCAGAAAGGAGGGATATCATGAATAAAAAGAATAGAAATTTCGAGGATATCCTTCTCACGAGGGCGTTTGAGGAATACCTTCGCCGGGAGGACGAAAAACTCCCTTCGGACGAGGAGCTGCGCGAGGAGTTCCCGCCGAGGGAGGAAGAATGCCGGAAATACTCCGTCATGGCGCGGCGCGGGGAACGCAGATTTTCCGCGATAAAGACGCTGAAATGGGTGGCGGTGATCGTTCTTGCAGCGGTCTCGGTCTCGTTTGCCGGACTTATGATGAACGAAAACGTGCGAGCGGCGGTTTTCGGGGTTTTCGTCGGACGGAACGGGAACGGAACCAAAACAAGAGTCAGCTTTCTGGGAGACGGGTTCTTTGAAGGAAAGGATATGTTTGACCTGACCGTCGGGTACGTTCCGGAAGGGCTTAAAACGTTTGAATTATCAAAAGAATATCAGGAACAGGTCACGCAGGGTACGCGGTTGATCAACATATGTTCTCCGGATGATCCGGATCCGATCTATCATGCCACTGCACCGAATATTCAGATCATAATCCAAGCGACCGGCGATGGATGGGACTGGTCTGACAAAAGGTGGGAGGATACGGAAGAGTTGACGATCAACGGAATGATCGCGTTCCGGGATCGTCTTGACACCGTTGTCGACGGTGAAGTGCTCCCGTGGGGAAGGATCGTCTTCGGCGATAAGAATATCTCGATTCAGCTCATTTATTTAGGGGTCGATGACGACGAAGTGTTGAAGGTCGCAGAAAGCATAAGATAAACGGGCACGTCAAAACGGCGCGGAATTTCTTCCGCGCCGTTGTTTTTTCATTCACTCCGCGTCTTCGTCCGTGGCTTCCAGAAGAAAGCTCACCGGGCGGAAACCGTCGTTGCAGGAGATCATGGCGGATCTTTTGTCCTTCATCCAGCCGTCATACAGGTTTTCCGCGCCGTGGGCCAGCGCCATGACGAAGGGCGACACCGTCTCCCACGCGCTGTCGCAGAAGCCCTCCGGCCGCCGCCAGCCGTCGGCGGTGAAGACCATGCCCTCCTCCATATTGCAGGCGTGCTCAATGGGGTTCTCGTATTTCTCCATGAGGTCGCGGTAGCAGGCGACCCGTTTCACCGTGATCCTCACTTTTTTCATCTGTCCTCACCTCTGATCCCGGGGCGGTCTTTTCTTTTTCGGCTCCGGGAGGTCGTCCGCCACGGCGCCGATGAGTCCGCAGAGAAACTCCCGGTCGTCCACGTCCTCCACCATGAGCATGGGCCGCCCGCCCTCGTAGGGGATCTCGACGGGCGCGTCCGGCATGAGCCGCCTCGATGACTCCGTAATCTTCACCAGCAGCCGGTCGTCGTATACGCCGCCGACGATCTTTCCGTCATAATAGATGATGAACTCTCCCATCATCGCCCGGTACGTCACCCCGTCGAGGGCGCCGAGCTGGTCCATGACGAACTCGAGATACCCTTTGCTCGACGCCATGGCTCACAGCTCCGCCAAAATTTCCGCGGCGTTGGTGTCGGGCTTGACCTTCGGCATGACCCGCGTGACGATCCCGTCCTCGTCGATGAGGAACGTGGTGCGCGCCACGCCGAAGGACGTCTTGCCGTAAAGCTTTTTTTCCTGCCACACGCCGTAGGCCTTTATCGCCTCAAGGTCCGGGTCGGACAGAAGATGAAAGCCGAGGCCGTACTTCTCCGAGAATTTCACGTGGGAGGCGACGCTGTCGCGGCTGACGCCGATCACCTCCACGCCGCGCTTTTTGAATTCGCCGAGGAGTCCGGCGAAGGCGCACGCCTGCCGGGTGCATCCCGGGGTGTTGTCCTTCGGATAGAAGTACAGCACCACCTTTTTGCCGCGGAAACCGGACAGGGACACGTCCTCTCCGTTTTGGTCCTTCAGGGTGAAGTCGGGAGCCTCAGCGCCGACTTCGGGATAACCGTTATTCATTTTTCTCCTCCTTAGCCAAGGATGTATTCCTTCAGCAGTCCGTATGTGTTACGAAGTCCGTCCACGTGGGTGCGCTCGTAGCCGTGGCTGTTCATGGTCCCGGGTCCGATGGCGCCGTGGCGCACGTCGTAGCCCGCCGCCACCGAGGCGTCTCCGTCGGAGCCGTAGTGGGGCGTGATCACGTCCACGACGTAGTCCACTCCCGCCCGGCGCGCCGCCTCCGTCAGCTCCCGGAGCATGCCGAAGTGGTACGGATAGCGGGAGTCCTTGGCGAAAACGGACACCTTGTGCTCGTCGGAGGTCTGGTCCGGCCCCGTGGGGGCGATGTCCACCGCGAGGATGTCGCAGACGCCCTCCGGCAGCCAGGTGGTGCCGTGGCCGATCTCCTCATAGAACGCGAAATAGAAATACACCTTACGCGAGGGGACGAGACCCATGTCGGAGATCTCCTTCAGCAGGGTGAACAGGACCGCCGCGCACGCCTTGTCGTCGATGAAGCGGGACTTGACGTACCCGCCGGACACGGTCATGCGGGGCTCCAGCGCCACGTAGTCGCCGCACTCGACGCCGAGGGCGCGGACGTCCTCCGGCGTCCTGACGTCGCAGTCCAGCGCCACGCACACGTTGGAGCGGAAGTCGCCGAGGTTGCCCTTAAGCTCGTCCTCGGTCACGTGGACGGAGCCCGGGGTCCGGCAGACGGAGCCGGTGTAGACCTCGCCATCCGCGGTGTGGACGCGTACGTTCTCGGTGACGCAGTACACGGGATAGAGCCCGCCGACAGGACAGACGTTCAGTGTGCCGTCCGGGTTGATCCGGCGGACCATGAGACCTATGGCGTCAAGGTGCGCCGTCACCACAAGGGGGTCGCCCCTGCCTCCGAGATCGGCGATGACGCCGCCCTTTCGCGTGGTCTGATAGGGATAGCCCATATCGTCCAGCATCTCGCAGACAAGGGACTCCATCTCCTCGTACAGCCCCGTGGTGCTGTCCACGGAAAGAAGTTTTTCAAAGGTATCGAGGCAGTACTTTTCGTCAAAAGTATTC
>CACXCL010000057.1 GCA_902766115.1 uncultured Ruminococcus sp. | reverse complement strand
GCAATGAAGTGGAGTTTCGAGATATTTTCGTTCAAAATATTTTCCGCGTCTTCGTACGCCTTTGCGACTATCTTCTTGATCTCCTCGTCGATCTTCGCAGCGGTCTCTTCTGAGTAGTTCTTCGTATTGTTGAAGTCCCTGCCGAGGAAGATTTCGTCGCTGGATGATTCGTTGCCGTAGAGGATCGGACCGAGTTCGTCGCTCATGCCGTATTTCATCACCATCTGGCGGGCGATGGACGTCGCCTGCTGGATATCCTGCGACGCGCCGGAGGTAACGTCTCCGAAAATGATCTGCTCGGCAGCCCTGCCGCCGAGATCGGTGGCGATCTTACCCTCCATCTCGCTCTTCCTCATCTGATTCCTGTCACGTTTCGGAAGATTGAGTGTATAACCGAGGGCGCCCCCGCTGGGGATAATGGAGATCTGATGGACCGGGTCGTCCTTCTGCCTGAAATATGCGACGACGGCGTGTCCCGCCTCGTGGTAGGCGGTATTCTTCTTCTCCTCTTCCGTGAAGAGTCTGGATTTCTTCGAGGTGCCTACTATGACTTTGATCATCGACTCCTCGATGTCGTTCATCCCGATCAGATGCTTGCCCTTTCTCGCCGCGAGAAGCGCAGCCTCGTTCAGCAGATTCGCAAGATCGGCTCCGGTGAAGCCGACGGTGGTACGGGCGACGACCTCAAGGTCGACGTTCTCTTCAAGAGGCTTGTTGCGGGAATGTACCTTGAGTATCTCGACTCTGCCCTTTATATCGGGATAATTCATGGTGACGCGCCTGTCGAATCTGCCCGGTCTCAGGAGAGCCGGATCAAGGATATCGGGGCGGTTGGTGGCAGCCATGACGATAACGCCGGCGTTGGTGTCAAAGCCGTCCATCTCAACGAGCAGCTGATTCAGCGTCTGCTCCCTCTCGTCGTGACCTCCGCCGAGACCTGCGCCTCTGTGCCGGCCTACGGCGTCTATCTCGTCGATAAAGATGATGGCGGCGGGATTCTTCTTTGCAGTGTCGAACAGGTCGCGGACGCGGGACGCGCCGACGCCCACGTACATCTCGACGAAATCGGATCCGGAGATCGAATAAAACGGCACTCCCGCCTCCCCGGCGACAGCCTTGGCGATAAGAGTCTTACCTGTTCCGGGAGGACCCACGAGAAGTACGCCGTGGGGTATCTTCGCGCCAAGCTTCGTGAAAAATGAGGGATTGCGGAGAAATTCCACGATCTCCTCAAGCTCGGCTTTTTCCTCGTCGGCGCCAGCCACGTCCTTGAAAAAGACGTTGGTCTTGTCGGCGGTGACGAGTTTCGCTTTTGCGCGTCCCACGGAATTGAGTTTGGACCCGACCCCGCCTGACGCCTGGCGCATAACAAAGAACCACAAAGCGACGAACAGCCCGATGATGATGATATAGGGAACGAACTGCACCCAGAAGGGCATCTCGTACGGCGCGGGATAATCGTAGTATTCCAGATACCCGTTCGGGTCCGCGTTCTGTTCATCGATATACTCGCGCACGTCGTCAAGAAAGATCCCGATGTCCCGGACCTGATACTTGACGTTCTTTGTCGTTTCCGTTCCGGCGTCGGTCTTATCACGGACCACAAGCTTGATGTTGTTGTCTTTGTCGACCTCGAAGCTCTTGACGTCGCCGTTTTTGAAATATTCGACAACGTCGCTGTAGTGGATCTTATCGGTCTGACCCGTGCGGGACCACAAAACGGCGGTCGCAATTATAATAATCGCAATAAACACGACGTAGACTAATACGTTTCTGAAGCTGCGTTTCATCAATATCCTCCGTGAATTAATTTTATATCGGACGTCGCGAGATCACTTGTTCCAGACGTCCTTTTTCAGGACTCCGATATAAGGCAGCGCCCTGTAATGCTCGTTATAATCGAGACCGTACCCGACCACAAACTCATCCGGAATGGAATAACCGGAATAATCCGGGGTGAATTCCACGGTCCTTCTCGACGGTTTGTCGAGAAGAGTGCAGGTGCGTACCGAACCCGCTCCCGCAACGCTGAGGTATTTCACAAGATATGAGAGCGTCCTTCCGCTGTCGATGATATCCTCAACGATAATGATGTTTTTGTCGGACAGATCACTGCGGTGAAGGTCAAGCAGGATGTTCACCTTGCCGGACGATTCCGTGGAACTGCCGTAGGACGACACCTTCATGAAATCTATCTCTACGGGAGTTTTGAGTTTCTTCATAAGATCGCCCATGAAGACCACGCTTCCCTTCAGTATGCCCAAAAGGAGCAGGTCTCTTTCGCTGTTCCTGAAATCGCGGTCGATCCGGGCGGCGATGTCTGTGACCGCGGATGCTATCTGATCCTCCGTAAGAAGAACTTTTTCAATGTCGGAATCGTGTCCCATCAGGTTTCTTTCCATGATATTTCTCCTTCAAAAGTCTTTTTTCCCTTTGCATTCGCTGGTCACGGATCTCTCATAACAGCACAGGTAAACTTTTGCGTCCGACGTCCCGCTCAACCCGTCGCGCAGCGGAAAACCGGGGACCCAGACGATCCCATCACCGTCACAGACCACAGGGAATGAATCCCTTTCGGAAGGCGGGATCTTCCTTTCAGAGAGCAGTTTTTTCAACTTTCGGGTCATGTTTCCGAATCTGTAGGAGTCTCCTTCTTTCCGTCCTCTGACGAAAAATTCGCCTTTTATTTTATCAAAATCGACCGGTCTGTATGTTGATAAATTGTAAATTATCCCGTCAACGTCTTTTCTGTCCTGCAACGTCGAGGTGAGGAACACGGCGTATCTGCCGCTTCTGAAATACGCGCCGTCCGGCTCGATCCTTGCGGGAACGACATCCTCTTTAGGGTAGCCGCTGTCCGAGGATACAAAGCGGAACTCACCGCATTCGGATTCGAACGCGACGTTTCCGGGAAGATCGACGTGATACGGCGATCCTCCGGCTCTTATCCCTTTAATTATATCCGTAATATGAGTTCTGTCAAGACTTGATTTTCCCGTAATGCCGGAATAAACGCGCCTCAGAAATCGGGACAGGACGGCGTCGTGAGTACATGACGCCTCTTCCCTGCTGAGTTTTCCGTCGAGGAACAGACGATATAGCTCCTCCGCCTCTGTCTCAAGTCTTTCGTCGTCCGACCTGAGAGACGCCGTCATACGACTGGCGGCTTCCTGCGGAGTGTCCGTGATGGCGTAAAGGCGCGGTATGATCTCGGACCTGATATAATTTCTCTTATACTCGGAGTCCGTATTCGTTTTGTCGATATTATAGGGGATGGAATTTCCGTCGCAAAAGTCCCGAATCTCCCTGGAGGTGCAAAGAATGAGCGGACGGATGTATCTTCCGTCTCTCACCGGAGGGATCCCGCTCATGCCTCGCGCTCCGGCGCCTCTCATCAAATTGAAGATCACCGTCTCAAGGTTGTCGTCGGCGTTGTGAGCCGTGGCGACAAGCGATTTCCCCTCAAAAGAGTCTGCCAGCTCTTCGAAGAATTCATATCTCGCCCGACGGGCGGTCTCCTCGATGCCGGCGCCCGAGCCCTTCGACAAACCCGGGACATCGACCTTTTTCGACACAAATCCGGCGCCGATCTCTTTTGCCCAAAAGGCGCATTTTTCTTCGTCCCGGTCGGCGTCCGCGCCGCGGATCATGTGATTGAGATGAGCCGCTATGACGCGCTTTCCGGATCCGCGCAGCATGCCGGTCATGAGCTTAAGGAGCGTCTGCGAGTCGGCGCCGCCGGAATATCCGACGATCACCCGGTCACATTCGCCGATAAGCCTGTCCATTCCGAATGACGAGAGCGCCTCTCTGAACTTCTTTTCGACGGTATCCATAAGAGGCGCCTCCTTTAAAAATGATGGTTACGAGCGATTCCGCGCCTCAAGTTCAAAAAGAAACCCGAAGAAGAAGACCGAAGCGCAACCGGCGAGAATATTCTTTATCATCAGGGGTATGGCAGAGTCAAAAGATACGGCAAGGGCGGGATCGCGGGACATGGCGACAGCCAGCCTGAGCGTATAAACCGAGAAAACGGCAAGCGCAAAACAGGCGATCCTCGAAACATGCCAAAAATATGTATCGGGCGAGACGTCGGGAATAATGTTTTTCATTTGAGTAAAACCGCGTTTCATTGGGATTTTCGACATTATTTTATCACAAACGGTCCACGTCTTCAACCGACACTTTATGCCATAAACGTCTCCCCTTATATATTATACTTTCATTTTTCCTTTTTTTCAATAGTTTTGAAGCTTTCCGTCATGAAATGTCCCCTGCCTCGTTTTTTTTGCAACTATGAATAAACTTCCCGTCTGACATTGACGTCCCGAGAAGCGAAAACGCGGCGTATAAAGCGATATAGATCAACATATGGAAAACTGTTCCGGATCTCGCGGGAAACGGAAGTGGGATCCTGCTGATGAAAAACAGCGCCCCGAGCGACGCGGCGGTTGAGAAGAGAGGAACGAGAACGACGCGCCTCACGGAAATACGAGCTTTCGTTATTGAAAACAGACGCACAAGGCTCAGAGTGTCGTTCAGTATTTCGCAGATATAGATCACGGCGATATACCCGGCGATACCGAATTTCGGGACAAGGATCACCACGAGCACGAAGCTTGCAGCCGCGTCGACAATGTTGATCCTCATGGAATCAAGCTGGGCTCCGAGCCCTTTCAGCATGGCGTCCACAGCCGAGTCAAGATACATGATCGGTATAAGAGGCGCGATTATCAGGATGTAGCGCCCGGCGTCGTCGCTTTTATATATCGAGTCTCCGAGATACCGCGAGAACAGGATGAAAACGGCGGACGCGCAGACAGAAAACTGAAGAGATACGGATATGACCCGCTCCATCGCCTTCCTGATCTTCCCTGTCTGTCCGGTCGATTTCATCTCTGCGAATTCGGGGATCAGAAGTCCGGAGAACGACGTCAGAAGCGCCGCGGGAAACAGGATCAGCGGAAAGACCATACCCTGAAGAACGCCGTATGACGAGAGCGCCTGGGACGAGGTGGAACCGTTCCTTCTCATGCCCCAGGGGATCGCAAGATGTTCCGCTGTAATAAGTCCCTGCCTGGCATAGGATCCCACGGCGGTGGGGAGGGATATTTCCGCAGCCTCGCGCAAAGTCGCCCTGCATCCCCCGGTATTCTCCTTATGAAGCGCGGCTCCGGGGATCCTTTTGGAGTCGAGCGCATAAAGCAAAACGTTGAGTATGAGTGTGGCGCCCTCGGCGACGGCGGATCCGCCGACGACGGCGAGACAGGCATACTCGATCGGATCCGATCCGGAGGGGACTGCGGCGGTCAGCGCCGCGGAAGTTATGGCGATCTTAACCGCCTGCTCCGCGATCACCGAAACGGCGTTTTTGTATACTTTTCTGATTCCCGTAAAATAACCCGAAACCGCCGATGACAGCGCGATCGGCACGAGACTCAGGGAAAGGACTTTCAAGGATTTAACGCATCTTACGTCGCCGAGCAGGTACGTCCCGACGGGATGCGACAGAAAAAACAGAACGGCGGAGGTCACGGAGCTGAACAACGCCCCGTAAAGGATGCACGAACGTATAACGGAGGACGAACATCTTCTGTAATCGCCGTCCCCGGCCCCGCGCCGCTCCAGCAGGGCGTGCTTTTCCGCAGTGAGCCTGACGGAGGCAAGATTGACCCCCGAAGTCGCCACGACAACGGCGAGTCCGTACACGCTCATGACCAGCGTGAACAGACCCATGCTTTCCGACCCGATCTTCGCCGCGACGTAGGCGTTGAAGCTCACCGCGACAAATCTCAGCGTAATGTTGACCGCAGCGAGACCCGTGGCGTTCATAAGAAACATTTTGACTTTTTTCAAAACAACACTCCGCATCACAAGACTTTTGTTAATCTTATGATACGGAGAAAATAAAATGAACCGTAACGTGACCGCCCTTTCAGCTCAGAGCAACATATCGAGCAACTCGGCGGTGCTTGACGCGAAGCCGTTCGCTCCCGCCTCCTCAAGTTCTTCCCTGCTGCCGTAACCGTACAGAACCGCGATGGAAGGGATCCCGCATATCTTTGCGCCGTTGATATCGAACTTCCGATCCCCGATCATGACAGACGCCGACCTTTGAATATCCGGATTGCTGGCGAAAACGTAGTTTATGATATCGGGCTTGTCCTCCATTGAACCGTCGAGTGTCGCGCCGCCGATAAACCGGAAGTATTTGTCAAGTCCCGCGTCGGAAAGTATAAGCTTTGCGAATTTCTCCGGTTTTGTCGTGGCTATGAAAAGATCCCTTCCGGCGTCTTTCAGCGTCCCGAGAAGATTCTCGATGCCCGGGTAGGGTTCAAATTCGTGAACGCCTTTTTCCCTGTAATACTCCCTGTAAACCTGGATTGCATCCTCTGTCTTCTCAGCCGAAAAACCGTAAAATCTCGGAAAGGAGTCCGAAAGCGGCGGACCCATGAATCCGTTGAGCACGGCGGTGTCGGGTATACTGTATCCGTAGTGCTCGAGAGCGTATTTAACTCCGTTCTTAACGCCGCGTCCGGTGTCGACGACGGTGCCGTCGAAATCAAAGAAAATATGTTTTTTATTCTTGAAATCCATAAAATGACATCCTCCGTTAATTCTTTGTGAACACGTTTTTCAGCACGTCTCCGATTCTCGGAGTGTTTCCCCGGTAGAAAATCATCATCCGGTATATCTTCGCTGCAAGCATGATCACCAGGACGGCAGTTGCGACTATGATCGCGAGAGCGCCGAAGACACGGAGCGGAGACACCAACCCGAGGATGATTTTCCCGGGAAGCACCAGAATTGACGTAAAAGGGAACCACTCGACCCATCCGGCTGATTTTACCCCGGCTCCGCCCGGGTTGATCGTGAGCATGTAACTGAACACCAGAACGATAGTGAACAGGATATTCGCCGAGCCCAGATCCTCCTGCTTTCCCGCGACGGCGCCTCCGATGGACGCCAGCGCGCAGTACAGGAAGAAGCCCGCCATGAAAATAACCAGGGTGAGAAGTACTCCCGTGACGGAAAAGACTCCCTTGAAAAAGCTGAGAGAATCGATAAACCTGACGACGCCCATATCGGTATCGGGATTGATCGCTTTGACAAGAGCCGTTCCCGCCGCAAAACCCGCCGCTGTCCCGAGGATATAGAGTGAAAACTGGATGACCCCCGACAGCGCGATGGCGCAGACTTTACCGAGAAGAAGACCGTCCGTTTTAACGCTGACGAGCATCAGGTCCATAAGCTTCGAGTTTTTCTCCGCTATTACGGAATTCGCCACGCCTATACCGAAGAAAAGGATCATGAAATAAAGCAGGAACAGCACAACGTACGGGAGGATCACAACAACGACGTCCCGTACGGAAGACGCCGGATCGGCTTTTTCCCCGTCGGGCGAAGAAGAACCCGAGAGGATCGGAGCGAAAAGATCGGGGTCTGCTCCCTCAAGATCAAGACGGGAAAAAACAAGCAAATAAGCGTTCTCCCTAATCACGCCGGACGCCGCCTCCGCGTCCTTCTCGTCAAGCAGAGAGGTCTCCGGTGAGAGAACGTCGAAGGTATACCCTCCGTCGTCCTTGCCGAAAACCAGGCACAGCGTTCTTCCCGGATCCCCGGCGCGAGCAAAAGCCGATTCCACGTCCCCGAACACGGTGACGGACGAGCCGGGATAAAGATACGACAAAATCGACCAGTCGGGGTCCTCGGCCCCACTGAGGTCGGCGACTATCCACTCTTCCACGTTCACCTGACGGCTGTCTTCTTTTTTTGAAGTAAGCTCCACCACCGGCATGACTACTGCGGGAGCAAGGAACAGCACGAGAAGTATGATCACCAGCGTCCTCTTATATGCGGGAGTGCTTATATGATGCTTCAGAGTGAAGGAGAATACCTTTCCGAAGCCGCTGAACAAACTTTTCACGTTCTACCTCCTTTGAGAAAGTCAGGAAAACGACTTGCCCCGTAAAACGGAGACGATCTGCCTCAGCTTCAGTCTCGAGCCCTTGTAGAGGATCAGGGACGAGTACACCGCAGCGCATGCCTTCAGAAGAAATGCCGCTGCCGCCGCCTCGATGATCCAGGACACAATAAGCTCCGGAACGCCGATGTTCCCGAGAATAAACTGTACCGGCGCGGCGAAAACGGAAATAAGCGGGATCAGCGAGATCACCGTACCTGCTGTCTTTCCGCCGACGGAGCCGACCACAAGAGAGGCGATATACAGAAACAGGATAATAAACACCACCGCCGCGTTGACGGACTCAGTCTCGTCAAGAGACGACGCCGACGCGCCGAGGATCCCGGATATGGCGGAAAACGTAAGATAACCGAGGAGGATCGATACGAAAATGATCGCCGCTGTCCCCGGGGAGACGTTTCCGAAAAGGGCGCGAAAGCCCGGAGAAGCCATGATCTCCCTCACGGGACTGACGTTCATCAGTGAAGACGACACGAAGTAAGATATGAAAACGCCGGATATGATGGAGACGAGCATAATGAACACGCAGGTCATCACTCCGAGGATCTTGCCCGCCATAAGAGACCGGGGGTTCACGCTGACGAGCATCAGATCCGCCAGCTTGGAGCTTTTTTCTTCAATCACGGTTCTTATGATGTAAGACGCGGAGAGAGTGCAGACCATCATCATGATGAGAGAATAACCGTACTGTACGCCGAAGGATTTGCCGAAGTCGTCTTCGGTCTTGCCGTAATCCGAGACTTTTCCCGATCTGACCGAGAAGTCCTTCGCCGAAAGAAGATCGCCGTATCCCACCTCTTTTAAGCGGGCTTCGTTCAGCACCGTCTTCACAAGCTCCGCCAGCTGCTCCTTGGCGATGATTCCCGCCGATGAATCTTCAGCCGAGAGCACGTCCACCGTGAACACGTTACTTCCTTCGTCATACTTCACGGAAACATAAAGGTCTTTTTTTCCGAGTTTATTTACGTCAAAGTCCTCTTCCGCCGTGTTGAAACTGACGTTTGACCGTGTTTTTGTCTTCAGCGAGAGCTCGAGAGGCGCGACTTCGTCGTATTTCGTTTCGTTCCTGACGTACACCCTGTCGATACCGGACAAAGCGCTGGGTGAATCTCCGCTCCCGCGCGAGAAGAGACACATGGCGGGGACAGACAAAAGAGCGAAGACAAGCAGAACGATGAGAGATACCAGATTGGCGCGGCTCTTGAAAAACTGGCTGACGGTGAAGGAATAGACCTTCCCGGTCCCTTTGTAAGGATTATTCTTCATCGGCCCCACCTACGCTGGAGACGAATATCTCGTGGAGAGAGGGCTCCGTCAGCTCAAAGGCGATGACGGTGACTCCCGCGCCGATGACGGACGTCAACAGACGGGACGCCATTTCTTCGCCTGTTACCCGAAGAAGATATTCGTTTTCCTTCTTGCTCTTGACCTGAGCGCCGCTTTCCTCGATCAGGCGCGACACGTCGCCCTCCGTTTTGAGATGGAGGTTGACGCGGCCGTAGCTCTTTTTTATCTCGTTCAGGTTGCCCTGAAGGACCGTTTTGCTTTTGTCAAGGATGGTGATGTCGGTGCAGAATTCCTCCACCGTCGCCATCTGATGGCTTGACATTATGAGGTACTTGCCACGGTTTATCTGTTCGTTGATTATACTTCTGAAAATGTCCGTGTTGACGGGATCGAGGCCGGAAAGCGGCTCGTCCAGAATGATAAGCTCAGGATCTGAGATCAGAGCGCACATGAGCTGGATCTTCTGCTGATTGCCCTTTGACAGTTGATCCGCCAATTTCGGTTTGTTCCGCTTTTTAAACAGAGCGGGCCTGCTCTCTCCGATAAGCGTCGGAGAGGACGTCCCGGGATAGAGATATTCCGTAACTTCAAGCTTTTCTGCCCAGTATTTGATCCTGTTTTTCGCTTCGTCGCCGGTGATCCCTCTCAGTGAGGCGAAATACGTGAGCTGATCCATCAGGGCGTATTTCGGGTAAAGCCCCCGTTCCTCCGCGAGATAGCCGACGTTGCAGGTCGATGTGTCGAGATGCGCCCCGTTCCAAAGGACCTCGCCACCGTCTTTTGAGAGCATCCCGAGCATCATGCGTATCGCCGTGGTCTTCCCGGCGCCGTTGGTACCGAGAAGCGCGTATACGCCGGGACCGTCCATTTTGAAGGAAAGGTCGTCAAGGACGGTCTTATTCCCATATTTCTTTGTGAGATGCGAGACTGAAAAGCTCATATCTGTTTTC
>CACXCL010000056.1 GCA_902766115.1 uncultured Ruminococcus sp. | reverse complement strand
TCTTTGTCTACTGCGGCGCAGATATTTGTGGATGGATATATCCCGAACTTACTTGACTTTCCGGAGGACGAGAGTTACAATCCAAACACTCCCGGGGCGCGGCGAATCTGCCGCGGCCAAGGGAGAGTTTGCGAACGACCACATGTTTGACCACAACGTCCGTTGGAGGGTGCGGAAACAGCGGAGAAAAGAGTGCCGGAGAGCAAGTTTTCCGGAGCGGAAAGGGTCAAATGGGATTCATGCACATGTAACACCAGGTTCAAACACCTTTGGGACCATCAGGCCGCTGGTTCAAATCCAGTCACTCGGAGTGAAAAATCCTCTGAGATCGCCGATCTCAGAGGATTATTCTATTTCTTTGGTTCCTGTGGGGCAGATACTAAACGTGCGGTCGAAGCCCGGTTCTCCGTCGTTTTTTCCGGCGAGTGCTCAATGGGAACATCCTATCACGCGACAGTTTATACACCTCCCGCGCCCGGGCTTTATCAACTTCACTGAAGCTCTGCCCGTCCAGCCGGATGTATCATATCAGGCGCGATAATATTCGACTGGATCTGCTTTTTAATCTCCTCGGAACAGTTCTGCCTGCTTTGTGCTCCGGTCACTTTTCAAGATATCTCATCAGTATTGTCGCGACCTGAGCGCGGGTGGCGTTGCCGCGGGGGTCGAGGTAGTTCACGCTGCCCTGCTTCACGCCGGTGACGAGGCCTTCCGCCACCGTCCAAGATATATATGGAACCTTGCGAGAGAATAGTCTACCGGTCCTCCCCTATTTCTTTGTCTACTGCAGCGCAGTAAAGATGTTGAGGGCAACAACAGAAAACGGTCGGGCAAGATGCCCGGCCGTTTTCATTAAATCACATGATTACTTCCCTGCTTTAAGATGGCCCACGTATTCCTCAAAGGTGATCTTCTTTTCCGCAATCTCCTTTGCGGCGTCAACGCCGACGTAACGGAAATGCCACGGCTCGTAGTCGTAGCCGGTGATGGCAACGCCGTTCTTGATATAACGGAGGATGAAGCCGTGATCCGCCAGGTGCTTGTGGATCTCTTCAAAGATCTCCTCCTCGGCGATCATCTCGTCGTTGTCGTTTATGCGCTTGCCGTCTTTCTCGATGCAAATGTCGATGGCAAGCCCGGTGTGATGCTCGGAATAGCCGGGTACAGCCACGTACTTTTTGACGTAATCCTCGCCGTATTCAACGGTCCAGTCGTCCCAGAGCTTCTGCTGCTCCGCGACGGAACGGTAGGTGCTGTCAAGCTCTATGATGATCCCCTCGTCCGCCAGTTCCTTCTGAAGCGCCAGGAAATTCTCCAGCGTCTTCTCCTCGACCAGATACTTCTCGCCGTAGCGGTTTTCCGCCTCTTTCAGAACGACGTTTTCTTCCCAGTCGTCCGGAAGCTTGTGATTTTTGTTGACAAGGACAAGATAGTCGATGGTTTTTTTCGAATCCTTTTCGGAACTCTTCTCCGTTTTCTTGCCCGAGCATCCGGCGACGGCGCAGACAGCGAGAACGGCGACCAGGATCAGCGCAAGTATTTTGATCAATCTTTTCATGTCTTTCCCCTCTGAAATCGTTTTTTGTTATTTTACCATACAAACCGGTATTTTTCAATAGCATTGCTCAATTTTATGAAAGAAGGCAGAGGCCGGAGCCTCTGCCTTCTTCGCTATGCGATAATTCCGTCTTAATTCGAGCCGACTACGAGTCGGTACAGGAATGTGACGGTCTGGGCGCGGGTGCAGACGTTCTCGGGCGAGAACGTGGTCTTGCTTGTGCCCGCGGTGATGCCATTCGCGACTGCCCACGCGACTGCGTCAGCGTAGAACGCGCCGCTCTTGACGTCGGTAAACTTGGACGACGTCTTGTCGACGGACGGCGATCCGGCGTAGCGGTACAGGAACGTGACGATCTGTCCGCGAGTGCAGTTTCCGTTGGGATCGAACTGGGTCTTCGTGATGCCCTTGGTGATGCCCTTCTCAACTGCCCACAGGACCGCTTTGTAGTAATAACCGTTCGTCTTGACGTCGGTGAACGCGGTGCTCGTCGACGTCGGTTCGGGACATCCTGCGGCGCGCCACAGGAACGTGACGACCTGGCCGCGGGTTATCTTCTGACCGGGACCGAACGTGGTCTTGGTCATACCGCTGGTCACTTCGTTGACGATCGCCCAGTCGATTGCGTCATGCGCCCAGTTGCCTCTCGGAGGCATGTCAGTGAAGACCTTGCCCGGGCAATGCTCGTCGTCCTTACACGGCAGACCGTTCTCTTCGAGTCCTTCGATCGCAGCCTTCAGAGCCGCGGCGGCCTCGTCGAGGGCTTCCTGAGTATGACCGTTCTCAAGGGCTTCCTTTGCGGCCTCGAGCGCCTCGGTGAGGGCGGCCGCGGATTCCTTGGTGTAATCATTGAGATCGATGTTCTCGGCCTCTTCGATAGTCTGAGTCAGCACCTCGCCGTTCAGTTTATCGATGACCTCTTCTTTCGTCTCGCCGCACCTTGTGCAGGTGAAGGTCTTGACGCCTTCAGCGGCGGCGGTGGGCTCGGTGGTGACGACTCCGTCGTCCCAGTCGTGGCCGAGAGCGTCGACGTACGCGTCAACGTAGCTGTCTCCGCAGCGCGAGCAGGTGTGCGTCGTGTAACCCTGTTCCGTGCAGGTGGGTTCGGTGACGATGTCGATGTAGTCGTGGCCGAGAGCCTCGGTCACTTCCTGAGCGACAAGGATCTCGCCGCAGACGGTGCAGTGCGCGCCGGCGGAAAGTCCGGTTTCGGTGCAGGTGGCGGGAACAGCGTCGTCGACTGCCACGGTGTGTCCGGTGGGAAGGATGATCTCCATTCCCTCAAGGATCGCGCCGCAGACGGAGCACTGCTTACCGGCAGTTCTTCCGGCGGCGGTGCAGGTAGCGGCGATTTCCTCCATGTCGACCGCTTCGTGACCATGGGGTGCTATCGCTTCGGTGCGCGTCTCCCCGCATACCGTGCAGGTGTATGTGATCACGCCGTCTTCAGTGCAGGTCGCGTCGGTGGTGACGACTCCGTCGTCCCAGGTATGACCGGTTGCAGGGATGGTCTCGGGAGCGACGAGTATCTCGCCGCAGACGGAGCACATCTTGCCCTCAGTGCTTCCGGCAGTTGTGCAGGTCGCCTCGACAGCCGGGATAACGACTTCGGTATGACCGGTCGCGGGGATCACCTCCTGAGGAATGAGGATCTCGTCGCAGACGGAGCAATGGACTCCGGCGGTGAGACCGGATTCCGTGCAGGTCGCGGGAACTTCGGGATCGATCACAAGAGTGTGGCCGGTGGCGTCCAGGACCTCGGTCTTCGTCTCGCCGCACTTGGAGCACTGATAAGTTACGTACCCGTCCTCGGTGCAGGTGGCTTCCTGACGCTCGGTCTCGGTCCAATCGTGACCGTTGTCTTCCCGTTCTATCTCGATCACGACGGGCTCTTCCGCGACAGCGATGTCGCCGCCGCGCTCGTAGGTTGTCACGGTGACCTCGGTCTTGACATACTCGCCGGCGTAGTTGAAGAGGAGAGTTCCGATGACGGTCTCAGCCTCGATCTCAACGTCGGAAGCGAACGCCACGACCACGGCGCCGTCTTCGTCGTTCACGGAGTAGAGGACGTTTGCGAACTCCCCGCCGACGAAGGTTAGCTTTTCGGGATCGTACTCGACGACGTAAACGCCGTTCGTGACGTTTTCGTCCTCGCTGAGCTCGATCTTCACCTCGCCGGAAGCGGCTGTGCCGGAGGCGGAGTTGAGGATCGCGCGATCATATCTTTCGGACGCCTTCACGTCGAACGGTATATCGATCTTCGTGAGGTCCGCGGTCTGACGGGTCGTTTCGGAGGCCGCCGAGTTCAGAGAACCGTCCGCATCGTTTGCGATCATCGGCTTCGCCGAGAAGGAGATCTCTGAAACGGGGGTGTTCAGCGTGGCGATGCCGTCGCCGATATGGCGGGCGGTGATCGCGGGCTGAACGGGCGCCTTCGCGATCTCGATCTCTTCATCGGAGATCAGGATCTGGAAGTTGTCCACGTTGAGGTAGAACATATCGGTCACGTTGAAGTGACGGATCGCCACGTAAACCTCGCTCTCGCCGATGAAGTCGGAGAGATCGGCTGCATAGCGGGTCCACTCGCCGGTGGCGATAAACTCATCGGACAGAAGGGTCATTCCGCCAACGTCCGGAGTTGTACCGGCGTAGATGGCGAAGTGCTCCGCCGCATAGTCCGGGTCCTGACCTTTAGCGAATACAGATGCGTAAGCGTATCCTTCGACATCGCTCAGATCGATGGCGGGAGATACAGCCCAGTTGTCGGGGGTGAGGGGTGCTCCTAAGTCTAAATCGTAGGACTGGGAGTAGAGTTTGCCCACTCCGTCGTATGCGCTTAAACTTTCGGTGTCGTCCCAGGTCCAGTTGAAGCCGTCTCCGTCGTTGTCGACGAGGTTCCAGCCTGCCCCGGTGGCGTCAGCCTCGAAATCGTCGGTGACGAGAGCCACGGCGTCCGCGAAGGGATCGACCGGTTCCGGCTCGGGTTCGGGCATCGGAACACCGTTCAGTACCTCTACCTGGTCAACGTCGAGGAAGTACATATCGGTCACGTTGAAGTGGCGGATCGCCACGTAAACCTCGCTCTCGCCCACAAAGTCGGCAAGATCGGCAAGGTAACGGACGAATTTACCGGTGGCGACTTCCTCTTTCGCGGAGATCTGCACCATCTCGTCAACGTTCGGCGTGGTGCCTGCGTAGACGGCGAAGTGCTCGGCGCAGTAGGTGCTATCCTGGCCCTTTGCGAACAGGGACAGGACCGTGTCGCCTTCGACCTCGCTCAGGTCGATGGCGGGAGATACCGCCCAGTTGTCGGGGGTGAGGGGTCCTACGTTATTGATAAAGGACTGGGAATAGATCATTCCCTCGCCTTCATAAGCCGAAAGGGTTCCGTTGCTCCAGATCCAGTTATTGCCGTCCTCGTCCTCGTCGACGAAGGTCCAGCCCTCCTCGGCGGGATCGGTCTCGAAGTAGAAGCCTGTGACGACTTCCGCCTCGTCGAACGGGTCGGGCT
>CACXCL010000055.1 GCA_902766115.1 uncultured Ruminococcus sp. | reverse complement strand
TATTCCGCTTTGCGGAGTTATATTTCGATTCCGAAGTTATATTCCGCCTTGCGGCGGAGTTATATTTTGCTTCGCAAAGTGAAAAAAACCGAGCCGCGAGGATTCGCGGCTCTTTTCAGAAAAGTTTTTGGGGGAGTCTGAGGGGACTTTTTTCAAAAAGTCCCCTCAGAAACAGGCAGCCAGGCGGCAATATCCGTTTTCCAGTCGCGACCGGCGGAGGAATAATCCACGAGGCAGTAATTATCTCCCGATTTTGTCCTGAACTCGAACTTTTCGAGACAAGGCACGCCGGGTTCGATCTCGTTTTCGCGGCGGACGGCGTCGAAGCACGGCTCAAACGCCGAATCCGGGGCTTTTCCCGTCCTGCCGTCTGCGGCGAGCGTTATTGGTCCGCGCGTCACGGCAAAATACCGGTCATCCTCCGGTTTGTGAGTCACCTCCTCCGGGGCGCAGCAGGAGCAGCCCCAGTCGGTCATATCGCTTTTTGTATATACGACGTCGGAGTCCCAGTGCTCGGGGCGGAGGATCTTCAGCGGCATATCAAACCGCATTTCCACCGTGTCGTCGCTCCACTCTTTTTCCCACGTCGCGTAGCCGCCGCCTCCGTCCGCCCATCCGGGATTGCGCACTCTCAGCGTAAAGCGCGCCGGCGAGTCCGCCTTGACGCGCAGGGTCACGATTCCGTCCGTCGGATATCCGGTCCGGATCTCCAGCGTGACGCGCACGCCGTTCATATGAAACTCCGCCTTCCCCTGCTCGAAGAAATTAACGGTGACCCGGTCGTCCTCCGCCACCACGGCGGAGCGGAGAAACACGCCCGCTCCGGCGGCGCTGATGCAGGCGCAGCAGCCGTAATAGGTCATGTCCGGGAGAAGTTCGAATCCGGCGATCCTGCGCCCGCGTCTGCCCGGCAGAAGCGGGCTGTAGCTGTCTGCCGGAAGATATGTGGTCTTCTTCCCCTCGTCAGGGAACGCGCACTCGCACCGGTACACGTTCAGCGCGCCGAGATACACGTTGTAAAACGCTTTTTCCATGGCGTCCGCGAATACGCTGTCGCCCGTCAGCTCAAGCATCCGCCAGCAGAACTTCATCCAGGTGACCGTGACGCAGGTCTCGTGGGACACCTCGTCACAGAAGACCGTCTGACGGGCGGCGGTGTGGTCGAGCAGCTCGCCCGTGACGCCGCAGCCCCCTATTACCGAGACCTCCGTGCGGAGCATTGCCCGGGCAAAATTCACCACAGCCGTGCGGTATTTTTCGATCCCGGTGGCAAGGTAGTACTCCAGAAGTCCCTCAAAGCAAGAGATAAGCTCGTACGCTTTGGACACGCCGTAACGGTAGGGCGCCGCCTCGTTGCGGTACGCCGCCTCGAAGACGTCGACACCCTCCGCCGCGCCGGAATCCACTATGTACGCGGCGAAATCAAGATATTTCCCGTCTTCCGTCAGCCGATACAGCCGCACCATGGGCTCCAGCACCGACGACGAGTTGATCCCGAGCCAGCTTTGGGAGGTGCGGGTGATCGGTATCTTTCCCTCTCCGTCGCCCACCCGGGCGATGATACAGTCCGCCTGACGGCGCAGGAAATCCGTGATCCGCCGTGCCAGCGCCCCGTCGCGGCAGATCTCGAGATAATACTCGCACCCGAGCATGACGTACTTGCGACACCACACGTCCCATCCGGTAAACTCGCAGTCTCGCCCGTACGACGACACCACCCCGTCCGGCTCCTCCGCGGTCATTATGTCGAGCACCGCGTCGGTCAGGATCCGGTAGAGCTCTTCGCTCCCCGTGTACTCGAAGATCAGCGAGCCGCCGCGCATCATTTTGCCCCAGAATTCGCCGCGCCATCCGTTGTTTTCTCCGTCCTGACGGATACGGAACTGGTCGGAGAATTTCTTCCACAAAGCCCGGTCCGTAAGTTGTGTTTTTTCGAAAAACTGCGCCGCCCGGTGCGCGACCCCTTCAAATCTCAGCATAGATATCTCCTTCTCGCATCGTTCTGTTTTTCTTCAGGCGCCGGGGAACTTCACGCAGGGTCCCCCGGGCAGCTTTCATCACACGTTTTTCGCAAGCCTGTACAGGAAAGTCACGGTCTGAGCGCGGGTGCATACGCTGTCCGGCGAGAACGCAGTCGCGCCGGTACCTGTCGTTATGTTCTCTGCGACCGCCCATGCGACGGCGGCCTCGTAGAACGCGCCCTTCTTCACGTCCGTGAATTTCGAGTGACTCTTATCCGCCGCGGGCGAGCCCGCGTAGCGGTAAAGGAACGTCACGATCTGACCGCGGGTGCACATCCCGCCGGGATCGAACGCCGTCTTCGAGATCCCGTTGGTGACGCCGTTTTCCACCGCCCAAAGCACCGCCTTGTAGTAGAATCCGGTCTTTTTCACGTCGGTGAAACCGGTCTTCCCGGTCGCGGGCTCGGGCTCGCCCGCCGCGCGCCACAGGAACGTGACGACCTCGGCTCTCGTGCATCCTTTTCCGGGGGAGAACGTCGTATCGCTCGTCCCCTTGGTTATCCCGTTCGCCAGCGCCCACTCCACCGCTTCGGCGTAAAAGGCGCCCGGCTTCACGTCGGTGAAACTGATTTGCGGTCCCTGAGGCTTGTAGGCGGGATTCTTTTCCCCGCATCTGAGGCAGACCTCGGCGCCGCCGTCCTCTCCGAAGTCGTGCTCCCGCACCGCGTCGGTGGTCTTGAACATCTCACGCTCGCACCTGGCGCATCTGTATAGGTCTTTCAGGAAGCCGCCGCAGGGGACGTTTCCGATATCGGCCTGCGAGACGTACCGATAATAGTGACCCGTTCCGCAGTCGGAAAAAGCCGCCTTGTCGTAAGACGAGAACGACGTGCCGGTAAAGCCGGAGGCACCATTGTTGTAGTAGATCTTCGCCTTGTCGCACTTGAATATAAACCGTTTGTCCGTATTTGAAGGAGCGTCGCCCTCGAATATTATTTTTTCAAGTGAGTCGCACTGGATGAACGCTCTGTTGCCGATCGTTTCGGTCCCCGCGGGGATGGTGACGGACGTGAGGGGGCAGGCGTAAAACACGTTGTCCGCGAGGGTGATAAGGGAGTCGGGAAGATGTATCGTTTCAAGGGCGTTGCAATTCCATAACGCCCTGGATCCGATTTCCTTCACGCCGTCGGGGATATACAGAGCCTTCAGGGAGCTGCATTCGCAGAAGGTTTTCTCGGCGATCTTCGTGATCCCGTCGGGGAGGTCGATATTTTCGATCCCGCTCAGCCCCCACAGGCCGTGACTTCCGATCTCCGTGACGGAACCGGGGATTATGAGGGACGTGATGTTCTTGCAGCCGAAGAACGAGTAGTCGCCCACCTTTGTGACGTGATCGGGGATGACGAATTCGCCCGAAAAGCCCCCGGGGACCAGAACGAGGGTGGACAGATCCTTAGAGTATACGACGTTGTCCACCGCCGTCAGGTACGGGTTGTCCCCGTCGACGGTTATCACGGTCAGACTGTACGACTGCCAGATGGCGTTGTCGCCGATCTTGCTGACCGAGGAGCCGAGATGGAGTTCCCTGAGGTTCGCGCAGCCGCGGAACGACGAATAGCCGATGGTCTCGACGGTGTCGGGCACGTAGATCATCTCGACGGTGGGATTGCCGTCAAAAGCGAGATCGCCCAAGGCGACCACGCCGTCCGGGATGACGACCTCCGCGGCGATACCGTTGTATTTTTCCAGCACGCCGTCGGTAATGACGAATTCTTCTTCTGCCGAGACTGAAAACGAGAGGGACGCCGCGACAATGACGGCGACGAGTATGGCGGAAAGCGTTTTTTTCATGACTCCTCCTTTGTTCCGGCCTCATGACCTTGCCGAGCGGGTTTTATTTGTATTCTTTTTCAAGAAATTCCTTTCCCCAGATCCCTGTTTTGCCGTCGAGCGCGTTCAGTACGCACTCGCAAAGACTTATCTCGTTCCCCATTTTCCGCAGGAACACGCTGTTATTCGAACCGGTATGCACTGTGATGTGTCCTCTTTCCACGGCGACGTTATCCCACAGATAGACTGATGCGGAGGGTATGTTTTTTTCGATCCGCGCCACCGCTTCCTTCAGGCGGCCCTGAAATCTGTCGGCGGCGTCGGGCGTGACTTCCGTGGGCATGTCGTCGAGAAGACCGTCGAAATACACCTGACACTGCGACAGCGCGTAATCTCTTACGGAACAGCAATAAACTATCTTCACAGTGCTTCCGTATCTGTCGTAAATATGTTTGATCCCGTCGTAAGAGAGGTCGTCCGTCTTCGATATGTTCCGGATATGCCCGGGGGAGTTCCATTCGTCGGCAAGGATCTTCTTCCAGTCGCAGATGAAGAGAGAACTGTCGACAAGGACGAGGCGTCTGCCGCTGATATCGAGCTTCGATACGGTATCTTCATAGAGAAGCGCCGCGCTGACGCCTCCGGCGCTGTATCCGCCGACGATCAGATCCGAGAACGATCTTCCGAGGATCCCGACGGCTTTTTCGAGAAAAGCCGAGAAGTTATTATATCCGTGATAGTAAACCGTCTTGCGGTTCCCTCCGAGATCCGTGTATTCTCTTTCCGCGGTCCCGATATCCAGATCGCCGGTCGTATAACACGGCATGATAACGTTCCAGTCGTGAAAAGGGTTCGACGGATCGTCCGCCGTTATACCCTCCCGGGTGACGCGGATCTCTTCGCCGATACTGCCCTCCGAAACGTAGGCGCAATAAAACCCGTTACCCTCAGAATCGGGTCTGTAGTGAGGTCTTGCGGCAGTAAAAGAGTTGACGCTCAGCCCGCCGCCCATGAAAAACACGAGAAGATTGTCGGAGGAGCCCTTTTTGACGATGCCCCTCCAGCGGGAGCCGTCCGAAGAAACGGCGCCGTCGACGGGGACCGTATACCATCTGCCCGTCTCGGGCTCGCCTCTCAAAACATCAAATTCCTTTATTGCCATATCCGTTACCGACGCGTTCCGCGTTCCTTTCAAAGGTCTGTGCAAGACCGTCACCGACGGTCTTTCAATTAAAATTATACTATTCCCCCGCAGTTTTGTAAAGTTAAAAATGCGCCTTTTTTGGATATTACGCCTCCGCCGGGGCGAGGGTGTAATTCATGCCGCCCGCGCGAGCAGTTCTCCCCCCCTCCTTCACCTCCCCCTCTCTCGCGTCGAAGTAGTATGTTATCGTTTGTCTTCCCTCGCGTAGGATAGAAAAATCTGCTTGTTCGTTGGGGCCTATAGACTGTCAGTAAAAGCGGTATTGCTCCGAAAGCCTTCCCCCTGGAGGGGAAGGTGTCAAGCGAAGCTTGACGGATGAGGGGCCCTTCTCCGAGGGGAAAGCCGTTTTTTGCCCCCGACGAATCAGAGATACCGCCTTTTTTCATAGGGAAAACCCATATTACGAGTTGGGTTTTCGGATGTGGTATAATAGTGTCGCACTTTAGAAAAAAGTGACATTATTTGACGAAAAGAGGAAAAGGAAAATGAAGAGAATCTTGGCAATCATTCTTGCGGCGATGATGCTGCTGCCCCTTGCGGCGTGTGGGGGGAAAACCAACACGAACAGTAATAACGAAAAAGGCGAAGAAGAAAAAAAGGAACCTGTTTATAAAATCGGAGAAACCGTATCAATTGATGATTTTGAATTGACTCTAAAGAGTGTTGATTTTCTCGGAAAAATTACAAACGGGAAAGAAGTAAACAAATCAGCTGTTGCAAGAACTCTTAGCGAACTGGATTATTACAAAGATAAAATGGGAACATTTGTTGAAGAGGTGACGCCCAAAAATGATTATACTATCATGAAATTTGTCATTTCAGTTGGATATAATGGGAAAAAGGAGGAAATGATTAACCTCGCCGATTGTTTAACTGTAGATTATAATGATGGTTACACTTTCGAACCGCTACAAATAAAAACTCCAAATAGCGATTCGCCAATTGATGAAGAGTATATGAATGGGGAACAGGACTCATCAGGGTTAACGTACTATACAACGTATCTCTTTAACACAGATGAAGATATAATCATTGACATTTCAAACCCTTTGTCTTTTTCTACCGCTACACGAACCGTCTACATTTTTGTAAATAAGATAATTGAAAGTGATACTGAAGCTCCTTTGTATTTATTGTTCAAAACGCCGAGTAGTAACCAGATCAAATTTGACTTGAGATCATCGAAATAGTTTCACAACAACGTTGATGTGCCGCCAATAATGAAAAATCAACATCCCGACTCGGCATGCCGTATATGACCCTCTTCCATGAAGGTGTCATCGCGGCTCTTCAAAAGATTTTCGAAATCCAGGGGGCTTCCTTGAAAAGGAGCTCCCCCGCGTTTTTCTTGCTCCTAATTCTATGGAAGCACGTTGCGTTTTTTGAAAAGTTTTTTGTATAGTCGAAAACTTTTTTCAAAAAGTCCCCCAAATCATCTTTGCAATATGTTAGAATAAGAAAAAACTCAAGGAGACGGATCTATGAAAATAACCAACGACATAATCTACGCCGGGGTGAACGACCGGAAGATCGACCTTTTCGAGGGGCAGTACAAGGTACCGAACGGCATGGCGCACAACTCCTACGTGATCATCGACGAAAAGTGCGCCGTCATGGACACCGTGGACCGCAGCTTCACCCACGAGTGGCTGAACAATCTGGAGGCGGCTCTCGGCGGGCGGCAGCCGGACTACCTCGTGGTCCAGCACATGGAGCCGGACCACTCCGCCAACATCGTCAACTTCATGAAGAACTACCCCGAGGCGGTGGTCGTTTCCAGCGCCAAGGCGTTCACCATGATGAAGAACTTCTTCGGCACGGATTTTGAGGACCGCCGCACGGTCGTCGGCGAGGGCGACACGCTCTCCCTGGGCCGCCACACCCTCACATTCTACACCGCGCCCATGGTCCACTGGCCGGAGGTCATCGTCACCTATGACAGCGTCGACCGGGTGCTGTTCTCCGCCGACGGCTTCGGCAAGTTCGGCGCCCTGGACGCCGACGAGGACTGGGCGTGCGAGGCGCGCCGGTACTACTTCGGCATCGTGGGCAAGTACGGCGCCCAGGTGCAGGCTCTGCTGAAAAAAGCCGCCGCCCTGGATATCGAAAAGATCTGCCCGCTCCACGGACCGGTGCTCACCGAAAACCTCGGCTATTATCTCAATCTCTACAACACCTGGTCCTCCTACGGCGTGGAGACCGAGGGCGTGACGATCGCCTACACCTCCGTTTACGGCAACACGAAAAAGGCCGTGGACGCCCTGGCGGACAGGCTCCGCGCCCGGGGCTGCCCCAAGATCGCCGTGAACGACCTTGCCCGGTGCGACATGGCGGAGGCGGTGGAGGACGCATTCCGCTACGGGAAGATCGTCCTCGCCACCACCACCTACAACGCCGACATTTTCCCCTTCATGCGGGAGTTCATCACCCACCTGACGGAGCGCGGCTTCAAAAACAGGACCGTGGGACTCATCGAGAACGGCTCCTGGGCTCCTCTCGCCGCCAAGACCATGCGCGGAATGCTGGAGGGCTGCAAGAACCTGACTTTCACCGAATCCACGGTGAGGATCACCTCCGCCATGAACGAGCAGAACGGCGCACAGCTCGACGCCATGGCGGACGAGCTCTGCCGCGAGTACGTCGCCAGGGACGGCGAGGTTGCCAACAAGAACGACCTTTCCGCCCTGTTCAACATCGGCTACGGGCTGTACGTGGTCACCTCGAACGACGGCAAAAAGGACAACGGTCTCATCGTGAACACCGTCACACAGGTGACGAACACCCCCAACCGGATCGCCGTGACCATCAACAAGGAGAACTACTCCCACCACGTGATCGAACAGACAGGCAAGATGAACGTGAACTGCCTCAGCGTGGACGCGCCCTTCAGCGTGTTCGAGAACTTCGGCTTCAGAAGCGGCCGCAACACCGACAAATTCGCCGACTGCGAGCCACTCCGGGCTGACAACGGGCTGGTGTTCCTGCCCCACTACATCAATTCGTTCATGTCCCTTTCGGTGGAGGACTACGTGGATCTCGGCACCCACGGGATGTTCATCTGCAGCATCACCGAGGCGCGGGTCATCTCCGACCGGGAGACCATGACCTACACCTACTACCAGAACAACGTGAAGCCGAAGCCGGAGACCGAAGGCAAAAAGGGCTTCGTGTGCAAGGTCTGCGGTTACGTCTACGAGGGCGACGAGCTGCCCGACGACTTCGTGTGCCCGCTGTGCAAGCACGGCGCCGCCGACTTTGAGCCCATCGCGTGAGGATGAAAAAATGAGGATAGAGGATATAGACCGCAATCTTGCCATAGAGACCGGCGTCGACGAGCCGGATCTGGTGTGGCTGGATGTGCGCGAGGCGCCGTTCTCCGTCCACGGCGTGTTCTACGATCAAAAGGAGGGGTGCTTCGTCCGGATGGATCCCTCCGTGGCGGAGAGGGTCTCCGACGGAGTCCGCTGGCTCAACAGGCACCCCTCCGGGGGCCGCGTGCGCTTCCGGACGGACTCGCCGTATCTCGCCATCCGCGCCGAGGTGGCGGACGACGGACCGCCGCCGGCGCAGATACCGCTGGCGGGGAACTCAGGCTTTGACCTGTACCTCCGGACGGACGGAATGAGCCGCCCCCACCAGTGCTATCCGTTCACCCCCGGAGGCGGTAAGTCGGGGAGCTTCTCCGAAGGATACGGCGCGGAGTTCGAGGGCGAGGTGGAGTACACCGTACACTTCCCCATCGGCGTGACGGTGACGGGGCTCTACATAGGGCTGAAGAAGGGCTTTTCCGTCTCGGAGGCGGAGCCGTACATCTGCGGCGCGCCCATCGTGTATTACGGCTCGTCCATCACCCAGGGGCACAGCGCGTCTCTGCCCGGTCAGATCTACGAGGCGGTGGTGGCGACCCGTACGGGGTACGATTTTATCAATCTCGGGTTTTCCGGGTGCTGCCGGGGCGAGCAGGTCATGGCGGACTACGTGGCGTCCCTTACGATGCGCGCGCTGGTCATGGACTACGACCACAACGCCTCCGGCGCGGACGAGCTGCTGGAGCGGCACGAGAAATTTTTTCTGACGGTCCGGGAAAAGCAGCCCGACCTGCCGGTAATAATGCTGACCGCGCCCAACGTGACGGAGTGGTACACATGGCAAATCCCCCGCCGGGACGCCATCAGGCGCACCTACGACAACGCGGTGGCGCGGGGCGACAAAAACGTGTGGTTCGTGGACGGCGCCGAACTCTTCGGCGAGGACGGGGATCTGTGTACGGTGGATATGTGCCACCCCAATTCTCTGGGACACTATAAAATGGCCCGCCGCGTGGAGGAGGAACTCCGCCGCGCCGGCGTGGTGTGATACGCGGGGGAGAGAGCGGGGGAGAACTTTTTGGAAAAAGTTTTCCCCCGGCCCCCCTTTCAAAAACTTTTATGAAAATGAGCCGCGAAATACTTCGCGGCTCAGGGTTTTACGGGGGAAGGAGAGGATTTTTCGTCCGCTCCCTTTACCTTATTAATCTCATTTCTTAAAATATGCTAATATTGTATCTCAAAACCGTTAGTCTCATCATCCGCAAAACCCCGATGCACTCTTTCTCTTCTAGAAGAGAAAGCCTGCACTGAAAGAGAAGTCGGAGGGGGGCGACGAGCCC
>CACXCL010000054.1 GCA_902766115.1 uncultured Ruminococcus sp. | reverse complement strand
CCCCGGTCCCCGTCTCAGGTGATCCAGCGCCACGTGGCGCCCGATGCCGTACAGGAACGATTTGAACGAGCTTTTCCCCGAGAAACGCGGCTTTTTTATCATCAGCCGGAAAAACGCGTCCTCCGCAAGCTCCTCGGCGACGTAAATATTGTCGACAAAACCGTTCAGAAACAGGATCAGCCCGTCCTTGTACGCCCCGACTATCTCGCCGAGGCCGCCGTCGTCTCCGTCAAGGAAACGGCGGTAGCTTTCAGCACCGTTGTCCACCTGTCGCTCTCCTTTCCGCAGGGGCTTTTTGCCCCTTCACTTATTAGTCGGAAAACTTGCGCCTTTGTCTCACTTTTTTACGAAAAAAACCGACTGAAGTCAGGAACGATCCTTACTTCAGTCGGTTTTTTCATAAACTATCCTTCAGAACGCCTCGCAAAATGGACGTTTTTCTACGATAGGGTCACGACAGCACGTCGCCGCTCTTCGAGATAGCCTCGCGAAGCTCGGTCTGCGCCTTCACGTAAGCGTCGGTCTTGATCTTCGTGTCGGCGTAGTAATCGTCCGCGCGCTTCTTCGCCGCCGAGAGGAGCTCCTCGCTCTTCTTCGCCGCGTCGGTGAGCATCCCTTTCGACCTGTTCACCGCCTCGGCGAGCATCTCCTCCGCTCTGCGGCGCGCCTCGGTCACCGTCTCCTCCGCCTGCTTCTTCGACGACTCGTCCCGGGCGGCGCAGACCGCCTCGAGCCGGGTGTTGAGCCGCTTCACGCTGTCGACGTACTTCCCCGCGGCGTCGTCCGCCGCGGAAAAAATGCCGCTGAGCATCAGCGACGCTTCCGCGAGAGTCCCGGCGTCGTTTATCACTTTTTCTTCTTTTTCGGCTTGCTCGACCCTGCTCCGGAGGTCTTCGATCTCCTCCGTCAGCTCCCGGTTCTTCGCCCGCTCCGTCGCGAGCAGCTCCCGGAGTTCCTTTTTCCCGAGCTTTTTTATTTCATCACGCATTTTCTCACCTTCCGTCCGTGCCCTTTCCCTGCGTTCATATTGTACCATTCCCGTCGCCTGTTGTCAATATATTGATTTTCCGTTCCGTTTTTCTTGAAATGACGCCGGTTTTGTGATACAATGTATAAGGTGTATTGTTTTTTCTCGCGGGTGACGCGATTTCCGCGGAGAAAAAACGGCGAATACCGCTTTGAAAGGGACCGCAATGGCAAGATACAGAAAAAACAGGATCAACGAATCGGTGCGTGAGGAGGTATCCCTCATCCTGCGCGACGTGAAGGACCCGCGGGTGGCTGACGCCATGATCACGGTCACGTCTGCGGAGGTGTCCGGCGACCTGAAATACGCGAAGATATACTACTCCGCCATAGGCGGGGACGAAAAAGAGATCGGACGGGGGCTCAGATCCTCCGCCGGATATATCAGAAGACGCCTTGCGGAGGGACTGAATCTGCGCATCACGCCGGAGCTTTCCTTCATCGAGGACGGCGGCGTGCGCCACGGGGCGGAGATCGCCTCGATATTGAAGGAGATCGGCGCCTCCGAAGGAAGCCGGGAGGCCGCGGAGGACGGAGAGTATGAGTGATTTCGCAAAGCTTTGCGCCGCAGACGTGTGCGATCTGATACTGTCCGCGACCTCGCTGCTCGTGGTGGGACACACGAATCCCGACGGGGACGCCGTGGGGTCCTGCGTCGCGCTTTGTCTCATATCCCGCGCCGCCGGGATAAGATCGGCGGTGTTCTTCCCGGATCCGCCGCAGAAGCGGCTCCGCTTCCTTATTCCCGAGGGCATGGAGGCGGACGGAACTGACGGATGGGACGTCGTCTGCACCGTGGACGTGCCCAGCCCGGCGCAGCTCGGAAAGACGCCGGAGATCGCCTCGCGCGCGTCATTCATGATAGACCACCACATGAGAGGCGAGCAGTTCGCACCGGGTCTCGTCGACCCGTCCGCCGCTGCCGCCGGCGAGCTTGTCTTCACGGTCTACGAAGAGATGAAAAGAAGAGAAGCGATCGCCCCGTCCCCCGCCGCGGCGCGCGCCATGTACGGCGCCCTCGTCGCCGACACGGGGTCTTTCGCCTACTCCAACACCTCGCCGGAAACTCACCGGATCGCCGGAGAGCTCCTCCGGGAGATACAAGGCGACCCCGACGGACCGGAGCCCTCCGAGATCAGCCGCCTGCTCATGGAGCAGACGACGGCGGAGGAGCTGTACTGCAAAATGATCGCCGTGAAAAACCTGAGGCTATACGAAAACGGTCGTCTCGCCGTGACGGTGCTCCCCTCGGACGAGCTTCGCGCCCTTGGCGCCGAGGAATCCGACGGAGGCGGCGCGGTGGACGTTCCCCGCTCCGTCGCCGGAGTGGACGTCGCCGTGGCTCTGCGGCAGAAGTTCGACACGCCGACGGAGTTCCGCGTGTCCTCCCGCGCGAGGGGCGACTTCGACGTGAGCGCGGTCTGCGCGCTCTTCGGAGGCGGCGGTCACGGCAGAGCCGCGGGCTGTACGATAGAGGCGGATTCTCCGGAGGAAGCCGTGGAAAAAGCGGTCGGCGCATTCTCCGCGATACTCGGAGGATAACGCCGTGTCGAGAAAAAAGAAGCCGGATACCGTCAGCGGCATCCTGATAATCAACAAGCACGCCGGAGTCACCTCCCACAGGATAGTCTCCGCCATGCGAAAGCTGTACGACACGCCCCGGGTGGGCCACACCGGGACGCTGGACCCCATGGCGACCGGCGTCCTGCCCATCCTGCTGGGGAGAGCGGTCAAGGCGTCGGAGTACGTCATGGCAGACGAAAAGGAATACGAGGCGGGGATGAAGCTCGGGATCGCCACCGATACCCAGGACGTGACGGGGGTGATCCTGTCCCGTTCCGACGCAATCCCGGACGAGAGCGCGGTGCGCGAGGCGGTCGCCTCTTTCGTCGGGGAGATCGAGCAGATCCCGCCCATGTTCTCCGCCGTCAAAGTGGGCGGAGAAAAACTGGTGGACGTCGCCCGCCGGGGCGAGACCGTGGAGCGGGAGCCCAGGCGTGTGACCGTATACTCCTGCGAGGCAGAAAAACTCTCGGTCGACGAATACAGGCTCCGTGTGGTCTGCTCCAAGGGGACCTACGTTCGCACTCTTTGCGACGATATAGGCAAAAAGCTCGGGTGCGGAGCCGCCATGAGCTCCCTCGTCAGAATAAAAAGCGGACCGTTCCGCATCGAAGACGCGAAAACGGTCGAGGATATAGAAAAAATGACCCTTGCCGAGCGGATAGCCGCGGTGACGCCTGTGGACGGACTATTTTCCGACCTGCCGGCGGTCTCCCCGGTCCCGTTCCTGCTGAAGCTGTTCGTCTGCGGCGCGCCTGTGTCGCAAAAGAAGATGAAAGTCTCGTTTCCCGACGGCGCGCTCATCCGCGTGCTGAAGGACGGCGCTCTCGTGGGTCTCGGACGCGCCCGCGGAGAAGAGGGGAGCCGCGACGCGTATATCAGTTCGGAAAAACTGTTCGACCTCAGTCTCGTCCCGCCGGAGGGATCGTCGGAAAGACGCAGGAAAAGCCCTCCGGACACGGATTGACGGAAAGGAAAGGACAAAATGATAAAGATTCTTCACTCGGGCGATATCCATCTCGACAGTCCGTTTTCCCAGCTTCCGCCGGACAAGGCGGAGGTGCGCAAAAACGAGCTCCGTGGCACATTCACTTCGCTTATGACCTTTGCCCGGACGGAAAACATCGATCTCATGCTCATCGCCGGCGACTTTTTCGACAACGACTTTGTCACCCGTGAGACCCTCGCTCTCATCATCAGCGAGATCGGGAAACTGAAATGTCCCGTGGTGATCTCCCCGGGAAATCACGACTTCGCACGCGAGGGCAGCGTGTGGAAAAAGGACATTTTCCCGAAAAACACGTTTATTTTCACCTCGGACGAGCTTTCGTCCTTCGAATTCCCGGAAATCGGCGTGAGGGTCTACGGATGGGCGTTCACCGATCCCGCCATGCGGCAGAACCCCCTTGCGGGACACCGGGCGGAGCGGGACGGACTCATCAACGTCCTCTGCGCCCACTGCGACCTGATCGCCCCGGTCGGCCCGTCCTGCCCCGTCAGCGTAAGGGAGCTGGAGGAGTTCGGCGCCGACTACAACGCGCTGGGACACATCCACAACCCGGACGAAGAGGGAGTATTCCCGAAAAACGTGATGTACTGCGGCTGTCTCGAGAGCAGGTCCTACGACGAGACGGGACCGAAGGGCGCCGTGCTCTGCACCGTCGAGCGGGACGGGGGCGGCGCGGTGCGGGTCTCTCCGCAGCGGATACGCTTCTCAAAGAGAAGATACGAGAACATGACGCTTGCCGTGGACGGAGCGTCGACAAATTATGAGCTGAAGGAAAAAATAGCCGGGCTGATCTCGGAAAGAAAGCTCGGTGCGGACACACTCCTCCGCGTCACTCTGACCGGGAACGTGGACGAATCGCTGGTGGTGAACGTCGGGGAGCTTGAACGTTCGACGGACAGGCTTTTCTCGCTGACGGTGCGGGACGAGACCGTCCCGCTCCTGAACGCCTCGTCCCTCGCCTCCGACCCCACGGTGCGGGGCGAGGTGTACCGCCTCCTGCTTCCGCTCATCACCTCCGACGATCCGGAGGAGAGAGCGCGGGGATCCGCGGCTCTGAGATATTCCCTCGCCGCCCTGGCGGGCGAGTCCGTAACGACGGGCGAAAACCGGCAAAACTCCGACTGATGAGAGGCGACCTCTCGGAAAGGCACGGCTTATGTATATAAAAAAACTGCACATATCGTCCTTCGGGACGCTGATCGACCGGGACATCGAGCTGTCCCCGGGGCTGAACGTGATCGAGGGACCGAACGAATCCGGCAAGACCTCGGCGGCGATGTTCATCAAGTTCGTACTCTACGGTCTGTCCGGCGCAAAGGGGATAATAAACGAAAAGCAGAAATACATCAACTGGAACACCGGAGTGGCGTCCGGGTACGCCGTCTTCGTCATGAAGGACGGACGCGAGCTCCGGGTGGAGCGCAAGCTGACGCACGTGGGGACGTCCGAGGGCAAAAACCAGTACAGGGAGTCGGCGCGTATCGTTGACTGCGCCACCGGGACGCCGGTACACACCTCCCTCTCCGTGGGAGAATATCTTCTCGGAGTGCCGGAGCAGGTGTTCGTTAACACGGCTTTCGTGCGCCAGCAGTTCGGAGTGAAGCCGGACTCCCTGCCGCTGAGTCAGTCCATGGAGAACATACTCTCCTCCGCGGACGAGGGCGTGGACGTGAAAAAAGCGCTGCAGAAACTGGACGAGGCGCGCATCGAGCTGCTCTACAAAAACAAAAACGGCGGATTGATACGCACCCTGGAGGACAAAAGAGATTCGCTCATGCGATCTCTGGAGGAGGACAGGGACTCCGCCGAGGAAACCATCAGAACAGAGGCTGCGCTGGAAGAGATAAAGCGCAAAAAAGATACCGCGAAGAAAAACAAAAACGAACTGGACGAGCTGGACGAGGCGCTGAAGATCATAAAATCCAAGCGCGCGCTGGACGGCAGAGAGGAGATCCGGAGGAAACTCGATGAGACGGAGCAGTCTCTCGCCGTCGAGCGGGAGCACGGACCGGATCAGCGGACCTTCGGAGTGATCGAATCCTGCGAGCGGGACTTCTCCGCTCTGGAGCGCGCCGAGGAGGAAGCGGCGAACGTCCCCGATCCCGGCGACGGAGAAGGTCTCCCCGAGGAGGAGGACGATTTCGAGGAAACTCCGTATCTGGAAATGGACAAGGCGGAAAAGCTGAGCGCTCACTCGAAGGTGACTTTTTGGATCGCCATGGCGATACTGCTGATCGGCCTTGCCGGAGTGGGAGCGGCTGTCTGGATGTTCTTCTCAAGGAAGTTCGATTATCTTATAACCGGGCTCGTCTCAATGGCGGTGATCGCCGCCTCGTTCATCGTTTTCGCGGTGCGGGGCAATCAAAGGATCATTATAAGATCCATAATCGAAAAATGGGGCGCCACTTCTCTGGACGATCTGGAAGAGTCCATCGGTAAAACCATGGAGAGGAGAAACGAGTATCAGGCCGCCGTCGAAAGATTCCGGAAAGCCGGCGACGGTCTCAAGGCGGCGCAGACCGTGGCGGTCGACGCAAGAGCCGAGCTTGAACAGATAGGCGCGGACCTGGGGCTGGATCCTTCCCTTTTCCCGGATACCTCCGACAGAGACCTGCTCCGCGTGGTGAAAACAGTCTCCGAAGAAAGCCGCGCCGCCATCGCGTCTCTTGAGGAGGAACGCACTCTCCTCACAGGCAAGCTGTCCGTCATGGAGGAGATGAAGGACGACGCCGATCCCACCGAGGTGGAGAAGAGATACGCCGGGATCATGGCTACCTCCGCCGGGGCAAAAGCGGAGAAAATGAACGCCGCCGAGATAAAGGAAGCGGAGCGCAAAAGGCAGTTCTGCCACATGAGCCTCGGAGAGATGGAAAAGAAGGAACACGAGCTGGAACGCTCCCTTGCCGTGCTGAGAGCAACCTCCGTTTCCCCCGCCGAAACAGCCGAAAAGATAGAAGAGCTGAACGGACGAATCGAAAATCTCAAGAGACGCCACGACGCCTACGTCACCGCATACGAGACCCTTCAGAAAGCCGGGGACAACGTTCGTTCCGGCATTCTGCCCAGGATCACGAAAAACGCCTCCGGGATGATGAGCTCCATCTCCCGCGGAAAATACGGATCGCTCAGCGTGTCTCCGAAATTCGATATGTTCTTCGATTCGGGAGACGCCGGAACGAAAGAAGTGGACTTCATGTCGTCCGGGACCGAGGACGCGGCGTATATCTCGCTGAGACTGGCGCTCATCAAGGCGCTGTTCGAAAACGGAACGGGAGACGCTCCGCCCGCGGTCTTCGACGAGAGCTTCTCGAGGCTTGACGAAGAGCGTCTTGCCGAGACGCTCGGGATGCTCTCGTCCGACTCCTTCGGACTGCAGACACTGCTCTGCACCTGCCGCAGACAGGAGTCCGCCGCAGCGGAAAGGTTCCGCGCAAGGAGGATCAGGCTTTAGACTGACCCGCCGGATTATCAGGGAAAGAGAGGCGCCGTGAGATGAAAAAACAGCCTGTTTTCGACAGGAAATACCTGAAGCGCGTAGCCCTTTGGGTCGCCGTGACCCTACTGTCTCTCGGCACGGTCATATACCTCGGATATCACATCGTGAAGGCTTTCAGAACGAACGCGGATATGATCTTCGCCCGCCGCTCGACGCTTGAAAACACGGTGACCTGCGACGGATACATCATGCGGACGGAGACACCGATCTCCGCGGGCGTGGCCGCCGAGGGCAGTCTGTCCTCCGCCCTGGAGGACGGAGAAAAGGTCAAAGCGTCCGAGAAGGTCGCGGACATATACTCCGTTCCGTCGCCGGATATCGAGGCAAAGCTGGCGTCCATCGACAGGCAGATCACAATGCTTGAGAACTGCAGGACCGTATCGGTCACGATGGGCGACACCGGCGCGGTGGACGACAGCATTTTCTCCACCGTGGTCGATATGCGGCGTGCCTCGGAATCGGGGAATCTGGGGCGGGAGGCGTCTCTGCACTCCGATTTGTTCCTCAAGATGAAAAAAAGGGACGTGCTCACCGGGGAGATCACCGATTTCGACGCGAAGATCGCCGAGCTGAACAGCAAAAAGGACGAGCTCCGCGCCTCTCTCGGGACGCTGATGGGCACCGTCGCCGCCCCCTCCTCGGGGTACTATTATTCCGAGTGCGACGGATATGAGGAGATCTTCTCCGCCGATAAGATCGACTCGCTGACCGTGTCGTCCTTCGACGGCATGGCAAAATCCGAACCGTCTCCCCCCGCGGGACTGGACGCCGGCAAGATCGTGACGTCCTTCAAGTGGTATCTCGCCTGTCCCATGAGCAAAGACGACGCAGGAAAGGTAAAGCTGCGCTATGAAAACGCGCCGAACGTCCCGATCCGCGTGACCATGCAGAACAACGCGGAGGTACCGCTTGAGATGACGGTCTTCAACATTCTGACAAGCGGCGAGAACGGTCTTGTGATCCTCGAATGCGGCGAGGTGAAAGAGGGATTCGATTTCACAAGGCTGCAGTCGGTGAGGATAGTCACCGACGAGGTCACGGGATTCAGCGTTCCCGTCTCCGCCGTAAGGATGAAGGACGGGAAGATGGGCGTGTTCGTCCTGGATCAGGTGACGGTGGAGTTCCGCCGGATAGAGGTGATCGGAGAGAGCGGCGGGAACTACCTGTGCCGCGAGGTGTCCGCGGAAGAAGCGGACGATCCCTCCGAATGGCTCGGTCAGAACGATCTTATCATCATAGGCGGCACGGGCATACGCGAGGGCATGACGTACCATCCCCCGAAGAGTTGACGGGAGTATTTATAACATGACAGAGAGAGAATACGAGATCAGCGAAAACTACAAAAGAGTGACTGACAGGATCGAAAACGCCGTCGCGAGACGAGGCGGAGGCGGCGTGACGCTGCTCGGCGCCACCAAGACGGTACCGGCGGAGGACGTTCTCTTCGCCGCATCCCTGGGGCTCCGCGCCGCCGGGGAGAACAAGCAGCAGGAATTTACGGAGAAATATGATCTTCTCTCCCCGGTCCTGGACTATCAGTTCATCGGCCATCTTCAGAGAAACAAAGCGAAATACGTTGTGGGAAAAGCGACTCTGATACAGTCCGTCGACTCCCTGCGGCTTGCGGAGGAGATCGACCGGCTGGCGAAAGCACGTGGGGTCTCCCAGGACGTGCTCATGGAGATCAACATCGGCAGAGAGGAGTCGAAAAGCGGATTCCTGCCCGAGGACGCCTCCGGGATCATCGACGAATTCGGCAAATATACGTCGCTCAACCTGCGCGGGATCATGACAATGGCTCCGGTTTGCGAAAAAAAAGACGATTACAGAAAATATTTTCAAGAAACTTATGCGATTTTTATTGACATTTATCAAAAAAAATCGCATAATATAGGTGATACTATTTTATCCATGGGTATGAGCGACAGTTTCGTCGAGGCGATCGAGGAGGGCTCCACCCTCGTGAGAGTCGGGAGCGCCATCTTCGGGAAACGTCTTTACCCGTGATTTCCATGCGTTGAATACCAAGTTATAAATTAATTTTCGGAGGCTTATTATGGGACTTATGGACAGGATTAAGAACGTTACCGGCGGATCGGGAGGATACAGAGACGATTTTGACGACAACTACTACGACAATTTCGACGATTTCGGGGACAATATCGAGGACGATCCCGGCGCCGGAATGGGCGGTATGAACCAGACCAACATCGGTAACATGGGCAACGCCGGTCCCATCGGCGGACCCATGGGAGGAATCAGCCTCTCCGGTTCGGGCTCCGCGCTCGAAATGAAGGTCGTGAAGCCCCAGCAGTTCGATACTGTGACTCAGATCGCGGATCACCTGCTCAACAAGCGTACCGTTGTACTTAATCTCGAGAACACCAACAAAGAGACCGCTCGCCGCCTCATCGACTTTTTGTCCGGCGTGGCTTACTCTATCGACGGCTCTATCAAGAAGATCGCCTCCAACGCCTACGTTATCACTCCGAGCAACGTGGACGTGGGCGACGCTCAGCTTCGTGTTGCCCGTCAGAAGGATCCGGAACCGGAGCCTGAGGTCGCTCCCGAGGCAGACGTTTTCCCGGAGTTCTGATCCGGGATCAAAAAATGACAATCGGACCGCTCCGACGCGTGTATTATACAAACCGTATATCAAGGGCGTCGGAGCGTCCTGTATTTCAGGAGCATAAGTGATTTGGCGTTTCTTTTTCTATTGAAAAACACCGTGAGGGTCCTTCTGCTTGCCATCGAGATCCTCATGCTTTGCCGCGCCGTCGCCAGCTGGTTTATCACAGACGACGATAGTTCTGTAATCCGCTTTCTGATCGGCACGACGGAGATCTTCATCACACCGGTAAGGGTGATCTTCGACAGATTCGGGTGGTTTGAGGGTTTCCCCTTCGACATGCCCTTCTTGTTTTCGTTTATGGCAATCATACTGATCCGCGTTTTTCTGTGAGGCGGGTCGGATACTTTTCGATCGGAATATGGCGGAAGATACTGTAAGTCTGATATATGCCCGGGCGGCGGAGATCGCCGAAAGAAGCAGAAATTCTTTTGAATCGGGCAGATTTCTCTCCCCTGCGGAGCAGGCGGTGTTTTTTCGCGCCGTTGCAGGTCTCGGCTCCGATCATCTCATGAGATGCTTTTTCTTCGGAGGATGCCGCGGCGCCGAAAGGCGTGCCGCGGTTTTTTTCCCGGAATGGGCGGATATATCGGACGCGCCGGTCGTCTCTCCGGGCACGGATCTGTTCTCCCCGGAGAGGGAGGACTATTTCGCCCGGGTGATAAACGATTACGGCGGCGACGCGATCACCGGGATCGTCGCTCTGCGGGTCCGGGGAAGCGGATACAGAACGCTCGGACACCGGGACTACATGGGCTCGATCCTTGCGGAGGGCGTCGACCGCTCCGTGGTCGGCGACGTCGTCCCGGACGGGGATCACTCCGCGCTGATCTTCGTCTCGCGGGAGATCGCGCCGTTTCTGACCGACAATCTCGACCGGGTCGGAAGCGACAAGGTGACCGTAACGGAGGAGACCGTCGCGGAGGACTTCGTGATCGAAAAAAAGTTTGAAACCGGCACTGCGGTGGCGGCGTCCCTGCGGCTGGACGCGCTGATAGGAGCCGTGGCGAACCTCGGCAGAAGCGAGGCGCGGGAAGCCGTGGAAAGCGGACGCTGCGCCGTGAATTATCTGACGGAGCTGAAAGCCGACCGCCAGATAAAGGAGGGCGACGTGATCTCCCTCAGGGGATTCGGCAAGATAGTGACGGGATCCGTCACCGGAACGACCAGGAGCGGCAAGCTCCGTGTCGAATACAAAAAATACATTTGATTCTTGATTTCGGAAAGGAGTTCATCATGGCAAAAAACACACTCAAAAGGCCTCTGCTGAGAAAAGTAGTCAGGGGATATTCACCCGAGCAGGTGGACCTGTTCGTCAGTCGAGCGATTGAACGTGTGGCAAGTCTGAACCGGGAAAACGAGTCGCTGAGGCGGCGTCTCGACGCCGCGCTTTCCGAGATCGGGGAGCTGAAAAGAAACAAAGACTCCGTCGTCCTCCCGCCGGAGGACGGAGAGGCGGCGCGCGAAGCGCTGACAGGCGCGGCGGAAACTCTGCTTGCTCTGGCGGAAAAATTCGGCGCAAAGGAAGAAAACGTTCCGGAGGAGACCGAAGTCGGAGTTTTCGCCGAAGAACCGGAGAAAACCGAAGAGCCGGAGGAGCCGGTCGAAAGTGACGTTTACGAGGAGCCCGCCGGGGCGCCGGAGGAGCCGGTCGAAAGTGACGTTTACGGTGAGCCTGCCGTGACGCCGGAGGAGCCGGTCGAAGAGGTTCCCGCAGGACCCGCGGACGACGTGGGAGACGGCGCAGAGGAGATATTCTACGAAGAGGAGATCGAAAACGAAGAAGAGGTCGCTCCCGCCGCGGAAGCGCCGGCGGAGGAAGAAGATCCGGTAGAGATCGTGGACGATCTGACAGGAGCGACGGAGGAAGAGATCGAAAGCGGTATCCCGGAAGACGTTTCAAGTGAGACAGCCCCGGAGATTTCGGAAGAGGAGACGGCGGAAAAGGCTCCCGAAGAAGCGGACGGAGGCGCGGAGGACGACGACCTGCTCGCCCGGCTGAAGGAATCCCTGAACTCCGGCGGGCCCGACTTCCCTGACGATCCGCTTGCAGACCTGAAGGAGCATGAAAACGGCGGACCGCAGCAACAGGCGGGATACGAGGACTTCTCGTTCACGGAGCTTCTGCGGGGCGTTATGGGAGACAAACCGGAAAACGACCCCGAAGAGACCGCGGCGGAAACGCCCGCCGGGGACGCGGAGGTTCCCGCCGAAAACGCCGTCCCGGCGTCTCCGGACGAGCTGGATTTCTACGACGGCGAGGAACACGAGGACGGCGAGGACTTCGATCCGTCGAGCCTCATAAGGAGGAACCGCCCGGGGCGGGATCTTGACAACAAATGACAGAAGAGAAAAGAACGCGTATCAGGAAGATCATGTTTCCCCTGTATTTCCTCATCGCGGCTGCCGTCGTCGGCGTCGATCAGCTGACGAAGTACCTGGTGCTGAAGCATCTGACACATGTCGCCACCTTGCCGTTGATCAACGGCGCGCTGCACCTGACCTACGTTGAAAACCGCGGCGCGGCGTTCGGGATGCTCTCGAACAGCCGGTGGGTGTTCATGATCGTGTCGTCGGCGGTGATCGTGATAATGACGGCGTACCTCATCATAAACCGCGGGGGCGCGGTCCTCGGCAATATCGCTGTATCGTTCGTCCTCGGCGGCGGGATCGGCAACATGATCGACCGGATCTGGCGCGGATTCGTGGTGGATTTCATCGACTTCCGGCTCATCAATTTTTACGTTTTCAACGCGGCGGACTCGTTTGTGTGCGTCGGGTGCGGTCTGCTGATATTCGTGCTCATCAAGAATGAGCTTGCCGCCCGGAAGGCGAAGAAAAACCGCGCTCCGGAGAGCGACGGCGACGGGAGGTGAGTCCCACGGCGGAAGAAATGTTCGAAATTGATGAAGATACCGCGAAGGCGGAAGGCGAGCCGGAAAGTCTCACCGTACCGGAAGAAAAAAACGGCGTCCGGGCGGACGTTTTCGTATCGGAATCCCTCGGGATCACGCGCTCGGCGGCGCAGAAGCTGTTCGATTCGGGTCTTGTGGTCCTCGGCGGCGCGGCGGTAAAAAAGAACCGGCCTCTCACGGCGGGAGAAGAGCTCTCCGTGACGGTGCCGGAGCCTACGCCGCCGGCGGCGGAGCCGGAGGACATACCTCTCGACGTGATCTACGAGGACCGGGATATTATCGTAATAAACAAGCCCCAGGGGATGGTGGTCCATCCGGCGCCGGGCCACGAGCACGGCACGCTGGCGTCCGCGCTGCTGTTCCGGTGCGGCGCGTCCCTGTCGGGGATAAACGGCGTTCTGCGGCCGGGGATCGTCCACCGGATCGACCGGGACACCAGCGGCCTCATCTGCGCGGCGAAAAACGACCGGGCGCATCTGTCTCTGTCGGAGCAGCTGAAGGATCACTCGATGTTCCGGATCTACCGGGCGATAACGGTGGGCAGGCTGCCGGAGGACGAGGGCACCGTAAACGCGCCCCTGGGACGGCACAAAACCGACCGGAAAAAAATGGCGGTGGTGTCCCCGAAGGACGGACGGGAGGCGGTGACGCACTACAAAGTGATCTCGCGGCCCGACGGATTCACCTACGCCGAGCTGAAGCTGGAAACGGGGCGGACTCACCAGATCCGCGTGCATATGGCGCACATCGGCCATCCGGTGCTGGGGGATCACGTGTACGGCGGCGGATCGACGCAGTTCGAGAAGCGCCACCCGGATCTCTTCCGGGGACAGTGCCTACACGCGGCGGAGCTGGAGCTGACTCACCCCGCCACCGGCAAGCGCATGCGCTTCGAAGCCCCCCTGCCGGATAATTTTAAGAGAATACTTGAGCTGATTAACGCGGGGAAACTTCTTTGAAAAGAAGTTTCCCCGCACCCCTTCAAGAAACTTTTTCAAAAAGAGCCGCGAATACTCGCGGCTCGGGTTTTTATGTTGTGGGGTGTTATCGCGCGCCGAAGGCGCAACGAAAGCCTTCCCTCCGGGCAGAACCTTGTTATTCGCTTTGCTCATAATAACTCCACCCGAAGGGTGGAATATAACTCTGCCTTAAGGCAGAATATAACTGCCGCCTTCGGCGGCAATATAACTCCGCGCAAAGCGCGGAATATAACTTGAAAAGGAACCTCGCTACGCTCGGTTACCGGGGGGAGGAGGAACGATCTCAAACGCCGACCCCAGCAAACAGGCGACCGTCCCACAAAATCGCCCGAGCACTTCCTGTTTGCCCGAAAAGCGGCGTAGCCGCTTTTCCGAAATCTGCTTAAACTTATCGCTCCCCCCTCCTTCTCCTTGGCTGCGCCTCACTTTTAAGTAAAATAACTCCGCCGTAAGGCGGAAAAGATGCCTCCCTCTCCGAGGGAGGGGGACCGCTTGCGGTGGAAGGAGTCTGTTTTACTCCCTCAGTCAGCTCCGCTG
>CACXCL010000053.1 GCA_902766115.1 uncultured Ruminococcus sp. | reverse complement strand
TCGTCAAGGGAGACAAGGCGGGGAACTTCAACCCGAAGAACAACATGACCCGGGCGGAGATCGCTCAGGTCATCGCGCGTCTTCTTCCCTACACCGCGGATCCCATGTTCGAGGCGCTGGAGTCCGTCGCGGACCTCAAATGTCCCACGCACAGATTCATCCATTACATCGCGGGTAAATCCGCGGTGGAGTCGGAGCGCGCCGATATCTCTCCGGCGCGTATCGGCGCCGGCTTCTGCAAAAAAATGGGGCTCGACCCCGACGTCTATGAGGTGAAGATCACGTCTTCGTCCAAGTCCGTGCTGGAGGACCTGAACTACGAATTCTATGACTCCTTCGACACGGAGGTGCTGAATCTGAAGATCTCCGTGACGAACACGGTCACGGGACAGAACACGGAGCAGAAAAACCTCACTTTGATGCTGACCTTCGATCTTACGAAGGAATACGACGAAGTGGGCGTCTGCACCGGCGAAAGACCGGACGAAAAGATGGAATCAGTCTGGTCGTCCCTCGACAGGTTATACGTTTTCGACGACGACGGCAGGATCCCGGTGCCCTACAACGTCTGCGGCAGCGCTGCCGATCTGTCGCAGTATTTCACCCGGATCCTTCTCGGTCTCGACGACGACCACGACCTGGGTCAGGACAACGGGATCTACGCGCTGGAGCTGGGCGACGGAGACGCGGCGAGGATCGGCTCCCTCCGGGACTCCGGCGGCGAGACGACAGTCACGGCGACTCTCGTGAATAAAGTATTCGGTCTGCGTACGGAGCCGAAGGAGCTTACGCTGAACATTATGAACCGGGCGCAGTGCGTCGAAAAGATGAACGCATTGAGAGGACAGCTCGGCGAGCAGATGACCTCTTTGCGCGCACTGATGGACGAATGCGAGGCGGCGGGGATCCCGACGGAGTACGAATACACCGCGTTTCTCGTGCTCGGGATCTTCGCGGACGAGCATATCCCGGACTATATTGATATGCAGGAATTCAGCCGGGAGCTCTACGTGAGGCGGTCCACGGAAAAAGTGTTTGAGGAGGCTAAAACCTCTCTCGAAAAGCTGCTGGCGGGCGAAAAAGAGCCGCAGAGCGTGCCGAAATTCGTCCCGAGCCGCCTTGACGTCACGGGCTTTACCATAAAAGCCGACACGGTGGACAGCTACGGAGCGTTCGAGCACCGTCCGGTGTACTTTTTCGGATACGGCGACGGGTTCGAGTACCCCTGGACCTACGTTCCGTACTACGCCGACCTCGGCAGCAACGCCTTCCACTATTACGTGCTGAATATCCCGTCGGTGATCCGTCCCGCCACACCGTCCGATACGGAAGGAGTCAGCGCGGACGGCAAGTACGTCGTCGATACCTCCGGGATCGAGCGGGATCTGCTCTACCTGAGCGATCTGAACGACGGGAGACAGGCGGTCTCCTTCATGCTGGTGATAAACGCCGGTTCGCTGATCGATATTTATCCCGAGCTCGGACCCGTGCCCGGCGCGGAAGGCGGCGAGGTGGGGATAAACCTCCACCACCCGAAGGGGCGTGAGATCATCGAGGCGTTTCTCAGGGCGGTGGTGCCGCTGGCGGCGAAATACCCGGCGGTCAACAACTTCGTGATATCCAACGAGCCCGCGTACAAGCCCTCCGCCTACGGCGACTGGTACGTCCCCATGTGGGTGGATTTCCTCACGGAAAAATACGGGACGGTGTCGAAGCTGAATGAGATATACGGCTCCTCCTACGCCTCCTTCGGCGACGTGCCTCTGGCGACCCGTGAGGAGTACGTTCCCCGTGACAATCTGTCCCTCGACAATCAGGAATTCGCCTCGAAGGTCCACGCAGAGTGGCACCGTTGGGTGGCGGGCATCGTCCGGGAGATCGCGCCGGACATTCCCATAAGTACGAAGCTCAAATCAATAGAATTTGACCGCTCCATGCAGCAGTACGGTCTGCGGCCCGAGGACTGGTCCGACTTCCAGGATCTCGGCGGGTGCGACGACGTGCGCGAGGACGTGATGTACTACGACCACATCGCCTACGCTGAGGACGCGCCTGTGGTGGATTCCGAGGCCCATATGTACCACGACAGCCGGGACACCGTCTTCACATACGACATGGATATGATGGTGGAGCGCAACATCTGGCGCGGGGTCATGCACCATCTTGGGATCGGGAACTTCTACTCGGACGACTACTGGCCGGGCCATCTCGACCACTTCTCATTCGGCAATTCCGCGTACCGGCCCCTGGCGAGATACGTGATCGGGAAGATCACCATGGACCTTAACCGTCTGTCCTACGAGGTCAACGCCATCGTGTCAAAGGAGCCGGATATCGCCCTGCTCTACTCCTACCCGTCGAGGCAGCTCACCTTCGGCGACAGCACCGAGGCGACCAACGCCCTGTACCTCGCCGCGCAGAGGTGCGGCAAGGCGGTGCGGATCATCTCCGAGGATCAGATCGAAAAGCTCGGCAGCGATAATATAAAGCTTCTTCTCATCGGCGACGCGGTCGACGTATCGGAAAGCACTCTCCGTGCCATCGACGCGTTCCAGACCCGGGGAGGCAAGGTCCTCATCGTTGGCCACGACTCTCTGACCTGCGACGAGAACGGCGTCCCGCACGCGTCCTCTCTTCCGGAGAAGATAAAAATGTCGGCCGAGGTGTACGGCTTCCGCTCCTCCGTCGAAGAATACCGTGCGATCCTCGCGGAATATCTC
>CACXCL010000052.1 GCA_902766115.1 uncultured Ruminococcus sp. | reverse complement strand
TTCCAGCGGCAGAGCACCGCTTTTTTCATTCCCTTTTTAAGTTCGGGCATGGTAACAGTTTTCTTCATTTCAAGTCTCCCGTCAGGTGATGATCATTTTCCGCTGAGGATGAATCTCGCCGCCGCGTCGGCGAACGAACGGTCGTCCGTCTCGCTGAAAATCGCGTCTCGGATCGACTTTCCGTCAAGCCGCGCTCCGGTGAGAATATGTTTCATTTCTTTTTCGTACGGTCCCGTCCACTCCGCGCCGTCTATGACCCCGTGCGCCGACGTGTACGACAGTCTGACCGTGCCTTTTGCCGTTTTCTTCTCGCCGCGGAACATGAATTTCGGCGAGAAGCCGACGTTCCACTCCCATGAAGCGTATTTTCCGGCGAGCCGTTCTATCGCCTCCCCGTCGAAGGAATCAGGGCTTTGAGGCGACTGCCCTCCGCTCACGATATTCCCGACTTCATCGGCGAATTTTTCCGGGTCTGCGCCGACTCCCAGCGACTCGATCAGATTGCCGACCGGCGCCGGGTTGCTCGTGATCGCCCTTGAACTGAAGCAGGCTGACGGAGGTGCGGCAAACCGGCGCAGGTCGTCGAGATCGACGGAATAGAGCAGCGTGCCGTGATGAAGGACCCTGTTCCCGACCGCGGTCTGAGCGCTTCCCGATATTTTCTTGCCGTTTACGGTGATGCATGATCCGGATATTTCCGCCGGAGCTCCCAGTTCTCTCAGCGCCACCGCCACCGGAGCGATAAACGCGGGATAATCGAGTCCGTTTCCGTCTTTGTTCCGGATAACGGTGTAATTGAGATTCCCTCCGTCGTGGTAAACCGTGCCCCCGCCCGTGATCCGGCGGATCACGGCGACGCCCCTGTCCTCCGCCGACGGAACGTCCGTCTCGGCGAATATGTTCTGAAACCTCCCCGACACCACCGCCGGTCCGTTGCGCCACAGGCAGAAGATCTCTTCATCCGTTTCAAGCGAGAGGAGATATTCCTCCAGGGCGAGGTTGAAACACGGGTCGAGGGAATGACATCTGACGTAAATCATATCTCAGTCCGGATTCCGCTCCGCCAGACGGTCGTGATAAGTCCGGTAGAACGTCTCATATCTGTCTTCGTCCAGCGCCTCGCGGATCCTCAGCGTCAGCTCGTTGTAAAAATGCAGGTTGTGGGTGACCGCCAGCATCATACCAAGCGCCTCTTTCGCCTTTATAAGGTGGCGGATGTAGGCGCGGCTGTGGTTGCGGCACGCTTCGCAGGTGCATCCCGGCTCGATAGGCCGTTTATCCCTGGCGTACTTCTCATTCAGCAGGTTCATCTTGCCGTTCCAGGTGAAAACGTTGCCGTGACGGGCGTTGCGCGACGGCATCACGCAGTCGAAGAAATCCACGCCGCGCCACACCGCCTCCACGATGTTCTGCGGCGTTCCCACCCCCATGAGATACCGGGGCTTGTCCTCCGGCATGTACGGTTCCACCGCTTCGATGATGCGGTACATCTCGTCGGCGGTCTCTCCGACGGCGAGACCTCCGATGGCGTATCCGTCGCAGGGAATCTCTCGGATCACCTTCATATTCTCTATTCTCAGGTCCTCATAAGTGCTTCCCTGATTGATCCCGAAGAGCATCTGCTTCGGGTTTACCGTGCCCTCCTCGCCGTTCAGCCGGTCCATCTCGGCGCGGCATCTGAGCAGCCATCGGGCGGTGCGCTCGCAGGATTTTTTCGCGTAGTTATACTCCGCGGGATTCTCCACGCATTCGTCGAAAGCCATGGCGATGGTGGACCCGAGGTTCGACTGGATCCTCATGCTCTCCTCGGGACCCATGAAAATACGCCGTCCGTCCACGTGGGAGGCGAAATACACGCCCTCCTCCTTGATCCGCCTCAGCTTGGCGAGAGAAAAAACCTGGAATCCGCCGCTGTCGGTGAGAAGCGGTCCGGTCCAGCCGGAAAACTCACGGAGACCGCCCATCTCACGGATGAGCCCGTCTCCGGGTCTGATGTGGAGATGGTAGGTGTTCGAGAGCATGACCTGACATCCGTTTTCGCGCAGGTCCGCGGCGGAAAGACCGCCCTTGATCGCTCCGCAGGTCGCCACATTCATGAAAACGGGGGTCTCGATCACGCCGTGAGGGGTGGCGAACCTTCCGCGTCTGGCGCGGCTTGCAGGGTCTTTTTTTATCAGAGTGAACATTTCAGTTGCCAAGCCTCCCGAACTGTCTGTCAACAGACGATTTCTTGATTTCAAAAGCCACCGGTCTCCCGTGTGGACATGTACGGATCACCGTACCGTCGGGATTTTTGACCAGAAGCCTGTCGCAGATCCATTTTATATGCTCGACGCCGTATTTGCGGCCTCCTTTGACCGCCGCCTTGCACGCCGACTGGAACAGCCGCGCCTCGAAAAACTCCGCGGACGCGGATTCCACCGATGCGGTGGTGTCGGCGAGCCTCGAGGCGAGGGTGGCGAAAAGCTCCGTAGCCTCCGCGGCGTCAAGCTGCTCCGGTATCTGTCTGACCGTCGCCTCTGTGCGGGCGCCGCGGTCCTCCAGCGTGAAGTCGAATCCGAGAGAGCGGACGTCCTCGGCAAAATCGCGGATCGCCTCTCCTTCGTACGCCGCCAGATCGATCCTCACGGGCTCGAGCATTATCTGTCCGTTCCTCTCCGCACGGCGCGCGTTGCGGCAAAGCTCCTCGAAAAGGATCCTTTCGTGCGCGGCATGCTTGTCAACGAACAGGAGCCGGTCCTTCAGTTCAAGTATGACGTAACAATTGAACGCCTCGCCGATTATCACGTATTCCGGCGGGTCCACGGGTCCGGGGTCGGCGACTTTCACCTTGTCCGGCGCTTCCGCGGCTATCGGGTTCGGATCACGTTCCTTCTCTTGCGGGATTTTGTCCTTCCCGTCTTCACCTTTTGCTTCCGTGATGGCGGGAGCGCCTCCCACGGCCTCGCGTATGCGTATCTGCTCGGGCTTCGGCCGCGGTCCGTCCGCCGGGACGAACGCGCCGAGGAGCCGTCTCGCCTCGTCGGCGTCGATCCGGAACGGTTTTTTGCCTCCGGGCAAGGTCGGCGGTATCTCGGGAGTCTCCTCCGCCCCGGGAAGACCCACGTCAAGCTCCGGACGGATCGCTTCCGCCTCAAGAGCGCTCTTTACCGCGTAATACACGGCGTCAAATATGATCTTCTCGTTTGTGAACTTGACCTCCAGCTTCGCCGGGTGAACGTTCACGTCGGTGGCGGCAGGACTCACCTCCAGATTCAGCACGCAGAAGGGGAACCTGTCCGGCGGGATCTTCGCCTTGTACGCCTGATCCACCGCCGCCATCATCGTGCGGCTCTTGACGAGACGTCCGTTGACGAAGGTGATCTCGTAATTTCTGTTGGGGCGGAACAGATCGGGCTCGGAAACGTAGCCCGTGACCTTCACGCCGTCCGATTCTCTCATCACCTTGAGCGAGCGGTTCGCCGTCTCCCTGCCGAAGACGGAATATATCGCGTCGCGGAGTTCTCCCTTGCCGGAGGTGACGAACTTCATCACGCCGTCGCTGATGTATTTTAACGCCACGTCCGGGCGGGAGAGCGCGATGCGCTCCACCACGGCGCTGACCGCCGCCGCCTCCGTCGCGTCCCGCTTCAGGAACTTGCGGCGGGCGGGGACGTTGTAAAACAGATCCTCAACTATCACCGTAGTACCGTCCGCACATCCCACCTCGGTCACGGCGGGCGTCCCGCCGCCCTCGCATTCCAGCATGGCGCCCATGGGATTCTGCGCCGGTTTCGAGAATATCCGGATCTTCGACACCGAGGCGATTGCGGCAAGCGCTTCGCCGCGGAACCCGAGAGTGCCGATGGCGCTGAGATCCTTCGCTGTCTTTATCTTACTTGTGGCGTGGCGGAGGATCGCCACGGGAAGATCGTCCGGGTCCATCCCGCATCCGTTGTCGGACACGCGGATGAAAGTGACTCCGCCGTTCTGTATCTCCACGGTGACAGAATCCGCCCCGGAGTCGATGGAGTTCTCGATGAGCTCCTTGACCACGGACGAG
>CACXCL010000051.1 GCA_902766115.1 uncultured Ruminococcus sp. | reverse complement strand
TGAAGTCCGCCGGGTGATAAAAAAATACGAGGGCACCTTCGACCTGTTCTGCGGTGCGGAAGTCGATTACTACTCCGAGATCGACCGCTCTCTGTACGACTATATCATCGGCTCGGTCCACACGGTAAAGATCGAAGGGCAGCACCGCGGGGTCGACTGGGGAGGAGAATATACCCAGGGGATAATCAGGGACTTCTGCGGCGGCGATCACGTGGAGCTCTGCAAGATGTATTACGAGAATGTGATGGAACACGCCGAAAAGAACAAGCCGGATATTATGGGTCATTTCGATCTTGTGACCAAGTTCCATTCCTTCGACGAGGACGAGAGATATTACGACGTGGCTCTTGAGGCGCTCCGGGAGGTCATGAAGCACGTAACACGCTTCGAGGTGAATACCGGAGCCGTGGCTGTGGGTATCAGAAAGGACCCTTACCCTTCAAAGATCCTTCTTTCCGAGATCCTGCGCCTCGGAGGGACGGTAGTCCTCTCCGCAGACTGTCATGACAAAAAGCACCTCGGATTCGGATTTGAAGACGCCGCGAAAATGCTGAAGGAGATCGGATTCAGATCCATCGACAGGCTGACGAAGAACGGTTTTGTCAGCGATCCGCTGTAACTTATAAGCGAGGTGACAGATGATGAAGAAAATGAGAACCCTCCGCGCCGTTTTTTCCGCGGCGCTGGCGCTGATCCTCGTGATATCAACCCTCGCGGGATGCTCGTCCCGGGAGAGCGGCGACGTGCAGTTCAATCCCGCACAGACGGATGCTCCGACGAGCCAGACGCCCCCGCCCGAGCGGCTGACTTATACCGATATCACTCTTCTCAGCGCCGGGGACGTTATGTACCATCAGCCGCAGATCGACGAAGCGTACAACGGCGCCACCGGAGAATACGACTTCTCCGACACCTACAGATACGTGACAAGCCTTGTATCCTCCGCCGATTACGCCGTGGTGAACTACGAGGGGACTTCCGCCGGGGACGACGTCTTCGCCTACAGCGGATATCCTTCATTCAACGTGCCCGACACGGGGCTCACGGTCCTGAAGGACGCGGGATTCGACATGCTCCTTTTCGCCAACAACCACTGCTACGACACCGGCGCCATCGGCGTCACGAGGACCCAGGAAAAGTTCGCGCAATACGGCTTCGACTACATTGGGGCGCGCCTCTCCCCGTCGGAGGGGAAGACATACAAGCTCGTTGACGTCAAGGGCGTCAGGATCGGCATGCTCAACAGCACCGACGACATCGCCTACGGCAGCACCAGCCCCCGCACGATAAACGGCCGCGTCCTTGAGGCGGATGACGTTGAGCGGATAGATATTTTCAATCTCAGTCTCCTTGACGAGTTTTACGCCCGCGCCGAGGCGAATATCAACGACCTGAAACAAAGCGGCGCCGACATTATCGTTTACTACATCCACTGGGGCGAGGAATACCATTTCATCCACAACGACGCTCAGGCTCAGATCGCCCAGAAGCTCTGCGACCTGGGAGTTGACGTGATAATAGGCGGTCATCCTCACGTCGTGGAAGACGCGGAGATGCTCACGTCCACCGTCGACCCCGCCCACAGGACCCTGTGCTTCTATTCGCTGGGGAATTACGTGTCGAACCAGAACCGGCTGACCATGGACGCCGGATGGGAGAGCGAATATACCGAAAACGGTCTCACCGTCCGCCTGACGATCCGTAAATACTCGAACGGCGAGACCTACGTCACAAAGGTCGAGACCATCCCCACGTGGGTGCACAGATATTACGACTACGACGCCGGCGCCATGCGCCACGTAATCGTGCCGCTCCCCGAGGCGTACCTGTCGCCCGACGAGTACGGTCTTACAAAGAGCGACTTCGGCGCCGCTCACGCCGAGGCGGCGTATACCATGACGATGGAACAGATGAAGGGAGCCGACGGGCGGAGCATCGTCGACGTCTTCGCGGAAACCGTGGACCTTCCCGCGGAAAACTGACAGAAAAGAGGGAAAGTATGGAAAACCCGGAAAAGAAAAAACAGGAGAGCAAAGCGCCCGTGGGCGTTGCAAACGGCCGTTTTGAGATAGAATATTCCGAAAAATCGAACCTGCTGGAGCACGCCAACTACAGGTACCAGCTCCAGGAGAGGGAGGACCCCAATCTTTACAGGTATCTCTTCGACTACGACAGCGTGCCGAAGGTGGTGTTCAATCACAGGCACGTTCCCATCTCCATGCCCGACGAGATCTGGATCACGGACACCACGTTCCGGGACGGACAGCAGTCCACGTCTCCCTTCACCACAAAGCAGATCGTGGACCTCTATAAATATCTTCACAAGCTGGGTGGTCCGAAGGGTCTCGTGAGGCAGAGCGAGTTCTTTGTCTACACGAAAAAGGACCGGGACGCGCTTCTGAAGTGCATGGAACTGGGATACGAATTCCCGGAGGTGACCACCTGGATCCGCGCCTCGGAAAAAGACTTCGATCTTGTAAAAGAGCTGGGCGTGCAGGAGACAGGCGTTCTCGTGTCCTGCTCCGACTATCACATCTACAAAAAAATGGGACTGACCCGCAAGTCGGCGATGGACAAGTACCTCGGCATCGTCAAGTCCATCCTCGACAAGGGGATCCGCCCGCGCTGTCACTTCGAGGACATCACGAGAGCCGATTTCTACGGCTTCGTGGTCCCCTTCGCCTCCGCGCTCAGAGAGCTGTCCCTCGAATCGGGCATCCCCATCAAAATAAGGGCCTGCGACACTATGGGCTACGGCGTCACCTACCCCGGAGCCGCCCTGCCGCGGTCCGTGCCCGGCATCATCTACGGCCTGCTCCACTATGCGGATATCCCGTCGTCCCTCATCGAGTGGCACGGACACAACGACTTCTACAAGGTCGTCACCAACGCCGCCACGGCGTGGCTCTACGGCGCGTCGTCGGTCAACTGCTCCATGCTCGGCATCGGCGAGCGGACGGGCAACTGCCCCCTTGAGGCCATGGCCATTGAGTATTGCTCTCTCAGGGGAACGGACGACGACATGGATCTGTCCGTCATTACGGAGATCGCAAAGTATTTCGAGAGGGAGATCGGCTATGAGATCCCGCCGCACACGCCCTTCGTCGGCAGATCCTTCAACATGACGAGAGCCGGCATCCACGCCGACGGCATGCTGAAGGACGAGGAGATCTACAACATCTTCAACACGGGCAAGATCCTGAACCGTCCTCCGCTG
>CACXCL010000050.1 GCA_902766115.1 uncultured Ruminococcus sp. | reverse complement strand
GTGGCGAAATACGCCTTTACGATAATATGTCTCTTTGTCAATTACTTTATAATTCATTTTCTTCACCCTTACAAACTTCGATTTGTTATAATCATTATACTATTGCCGACCGGTGTAGCCAATAAAGCAAAAGGGGGCACTTCCTTACGAAGTGCCTCCCTCGGCGCAATTCTTTTCATTTTATCCACTCAAGATACGATTCAAGCAGCTCACGCGGAGAGGAGTACAGACCTTTGAGTTCAGGATGCCAGAATTCCTCCCATTCGAGGGACAAAGCGCAACCCGGAGCGATTGTTTCAAGCTGTTCTCGCACATCCCGCGGGGACAGTTCCCCGTCTCCGAGACGCGTCATGACATACCGCCCGTTTGATGCGCGGGCGTCTTTCATGTGAACGTGCGCCACAAGACCCGAAAGGCAAACCGCCGACTCCCTCAAATGCTCTCCCGCCTCCACCGTGTGGTGAACGTCCCAAATCACCCTGAGCGATCTGTCGTCGACAAGGGTGCATAGGCGTCGGATATCTGACGCGGAAGAAAGAACTCCGTGAGTCTCGAGAAGTATTTTTACACCGTTTCCGGATACTTTCGAACAGATTTTTTTAAAAGAAGCGGCAAGTGCCGGCAAATCGCTCAAACCGCCGGCGGAAGGATCGCCGAATACACGGACGCCTCCGGCGCCGATTTTCTTCGCAAAACAGACGAGATGCAAAAGTTCGTCTGTATCCCGGAAAGCAGGCGTCACCGTGATCCCGGAATTGAGAGACAGGATCTCGATCCGGTCAAAAAGCCGCCTGATCCCGTCAGATTCATCGGGTCCAAGACCGCGGAAAGTCCCGTCCGGATCAAGCCGAATCTCGATCCCGTCAAATCTCAGTTCACGGGCGAGAGCGGCGATGTCCTCCGGCGTGCAATCAGGCAGCGAGAGCGTGGAAAAAGCAGTTTTTATCATCCCGCGCCTCACCTGTTTCGTGTCATTCGCAACGCGTCGTCGCGACGGATCTCGTATTTCAGTTCTTCGCCGTCGCGGAATCTGATCATGTCGAGTATGATCTCACGACCGATCGCGGGATACAGATCATTCGCGGGTCCCGCCCTGTGAGGCATAAGAAGAACGTTCGGGAGACGGCGCAGTTCGCTTTCCGCCGGGAGAGGTTCCCTCTCGTAAACGTCGAGGAATGCGCGGAATCTTCCCGCCTTGAGCGATTCGATCAGGGCTTGCTCGTCAATTATCGGGCCTCTCGACGCGTTGACGAACAGCGCACCGTCCCTGATCTGAGAAAACTCTTCCTTCCCTATCATCCCGCGGGTCTTATCGGTCAATGCGGCGTGGACGGTCACAACGTCGCTTTCAGATAATACTCTCCCGAGAGTCGTCTGCTCCGCTTCGACGGGTCCAAGGGATCGTGTGTCTATCTCGTAATCATCATAAAGCAAAAGCTTTACCCTGAAAGGAGTCAAAAGTCTGATGAGATTCTTCGCCACGGCGCCCACTCCGATGACGCCGACTGTCTTTCCGATAAGCCCGACGCTGTCCAGCAGTCCGTCTTCCTTCCAGTAATAACTCTCCCTCATGAGAGAAGTCTCGCGGGGAATGTTCCGGAGCGCGGAAAGAATGTACGCAAGAACGCCTTCAGCCGTAGATTCGGCGTATATGCGGTTCGCACTTATGACTTTGACGCCGCTGCCGTAGGTCCTCTCGTCAACTATATCGCCGACGCTCCCGCCGGTGTGAGCGATAAGACGGAGTCCGCCTGCGTCGCCGATGAACGGGCTTCCCCACCCCGTGAGGACGGCGTCATATCCGTCCCGCAGGGCGGCGGACAATCCCTCCTCGGTCATTTCTTCGCGGGTCTCGTTGAATACAACGTCGAAGTTCTCGCGAAGAAGCTTTACATTGTCGGCAGATATAAATCCGTCCCTCACGGGACCTTTTTTCATTGTGACCAATACTTTCAACTGAGAACCAGCCTTTCTGTCATGCCTCTGAATCTCACCGTGACGACGGAGCCGTCCAAAGAGAGCTCCGGAAGCTCTTCCGATTCGGCGGGACCGAAATAAAACGACGAGGCGATATAGTAAGTGCCCGGCTCGAGATCCGGAGTTTCGTAAACGGGATAGGCGCTTTGAGGCGCCAGAAGATGCCTCTCCGGCGTGTGGAATTCAACCCTGTAAATGTGTCCGCAGGAGGAGACCGTCTCGACGACGCTGGTCACGCCGTCCTCTACAACGCGGTTTCCGTCGAAAATCACTCCGTCGTCCGGGTAAGAAACGGAGAAGCCGCCTTCGCGGATCGCGTATCTGCGCGAGAGGATGATCTTATGGGCGCGGACGTGGACCGTGCCGTCGAGGATCAGCAGTTTCGTTTCCACCGAGGAATCCGGATCGTTTGAAAACGGCGTATGACGGGAGGAGAGCACGTTTCCGTCATGTCCGAGGTCAGAGAAAGACCGCCTGTGAGAGACCATTGTCCTGTCCGGCGTGACAAGGGCGACCATGTTATCGAGAGACGTCCTGTCAGCAGTGGAGATCCCGAATCCCGAACGGGAGTTATAGGCGAATTTGGAGTAAAACGACGCCATGTCGTTAAAAGTGTGTCCGAACACGCCCTGAAAGTAATGAGCGGTGTTGTTGTACAGAGTAACTCCGTTTTCAGGGTTACCGGAAAGAGGCATGACGATCTTCTCCGATTCCGGAAACACCGTATATTTCCCTTTTTCAATGGGAAGAGCCTCCCCGGGCGCCGACCAGAAAGGATGATCTTCGCCGAGGCACAAAGCGATAAAGGTCTTGGCGCACCAGAGGGAGCCGCCCTCTGAGGTATACGATTCCGCAAGAGAAGGAGACGGATAGCGATACCCCGGTTTCATGAGCCCGTCGGGAAGATTGAGACCGTTGTCGAAATACGAGACGTTTTTTATCAGCGCCCGTCTCGCCGCGCCGTAGGGTATTCTGCATCCCGCAAGAGCTGCCGCGGCAAAAATGGCGCTCTCGGCAAATCTGTAGCTGAGAGATCTTCCCATGGGAGGACAGGAGCCGTCGGTATCAAAGCAGTGGAGATAGTACGGCACGAAACGCTCGGTCCTTTTTCTGTACTCCGCGGCTCTTCCGGCGTCGTAAAAACGGGTGCCCTCTGCAATCATGGACCAGAGCAGAGGATACAGATGATTGGACCAGGCAAGATAATAATCGAACCTGCCGAAGACTCCGTCCTGATACCAGCCGTCGCCGACGTACATGGAGTCGAGGAAGGAGAGCGCGTGATCCATTATGTCGTTCAAATCTCCGCAGTCTATCCCGAGTCTTTCAAGAGCGGTGACGGAAATGATCGGAAACCAATAATGATTGTTTTCCCATGAATGGCGCAGAGCGAAGATCGACCATTTTTTGATCCATTCGCCCACCGTCCGGCGTTCGCTGTCGGAATACGGCTCCCATAAAACCTCGGGAGCGAGGTACAACGCTATACAGTACGCCGCGATCTCGGTGATGGCCTGATTTGAAAAGTCCTCTTCGCTCCTTGACGAATATTTCGAAAAAAGGAAGTCGCCGTGATCGCCCGTACCTTTCAGCATGATATCCCTGTACAGCGCGCCGACGCTCACGTCTACTCCGTCCTGGCTTACGGTAAGATCATCTTCCTTCAGGAGCGGCGCGATGCCCCAAAGGGGCCGGAGCAGCGCTTCCATTTCCGTCAGTTTATATCCGACCTGATCCGTCGTGATATAATCCTTCCGATTGTAAAACCGGTCGGCGGCGTCGGCCACCGACGGGAGAAGGATCCGCTTTGCGACGTCTTTCAGGTATTCTCTGTCTGTCATTTTATCTCCTTCGTTCTTCATTGAGGAGCCTTTCCGAGAAATACCTCGTCCCAGGAGGGGTCACGTTTCTCGAAAATGCCTCCGTACGCCGCGGTGTTACGGCACTTTGCTGTGTAGAGACCTATATCCTCGCTGACGTTCGGATCGCCGGTGCTGTGGGTGATCGCACGGTCTTTAAGATCGATGTCCAACACCCGGTGCGCCGGGGCATCCGTCAGTTTTTCGACGATCTCGCCATCAGGACGTACAACGCCGGAGAAAGCGCAGGTGTAAACGTTGTCGATCTGTTCCGATGCGATATAAACTGCGTTGTCGATGGCGCGGGCGCGGAGCTTTATCTCCCACCCCGGGCGTACAGTGTCTCCGTAAAGGGGAAAAAGGATCAGTTCCGCTCCGCGGTTTGTGAGGATCCGGGCGGACTCCGGGAAATAATTGTCCCAGCAGATCATTATTCCCACTTTGCCGAAATCGAGGTCAAACACCGGAAAATCGTCGCCTGTCGAAATTCCCTTCTTTTGTTCGAAATAAGGCAGATGTACTTTTCTGAATCTGCCTGTCTCCCTGCCCGTTCTGTCGAGAACGTATGAGGTGTTATATATCTTCCCGTCCGCCACCTCGTAGTCCCAGGGGACGAGATATGCGGAATACTCCCGCGCAAGCGCGGAACAGCGCTCTTTCCACTTTTCCGTGATCTCCCGCAGTTCGTCCGGACGGGTGAGAACGCCGTCCTCCATCACGTACTGATGTTCCTCCGGAAAAAAAACGAGATCGGCGCCGTCCTCATAGCAGCAGCGAGCCTGGGCGAGCATACCTTCCTGCCTTGCCTCGAGCTCCTCGCCGCGATTTTGCTTCACCTGAATCAATCCGAGTTTCATATATCGCTCTCCGCTGTTCTGATTTCCCTTTTCATAAAACAGAGAGTCAGATCATAAGACGATCGACTCTCTGTACTTTCAATATGCAGTTTACTCGGCAGCGTAAACACTGACCTGTTTCTTGCCGCCTACGGCGTGCTCGAATTTGACCTTACCGTCGATAAGAGCGAAAAGAGTATCGTCGTTTCCGCGTCCGACATTCTTGCCGGGGCGGATCTTTGTTCCTCTCTGTCTGACGATGATACCGCCGGCCAGGATATCCTGACCGTCAGCGCGCTTTACTCCGAGTCTTTTAGCTTCGCTGTCGCGACCGTTCTTCGTGGAACCGCCGCCTTTTTTATGTGCAAAAAACTGCAGGCTTATTCTGAACATCTTGTAACACCTTTCCCTTTCATCATTTTCATTCGTTGAACGTCAGTCGTCGACGACTTCAACGTCGAGATAGTCGTAGTATTCTTCGAGCAGATCGTTGAGCTGATAGTAATAACCTTTGAAAAGCCCCTCGATCGCGTACCTCTTATCCTCGTCGGCGCCGGAATCGGGCAAAGCCGCTCTGCACCTCACTGAAATTTCCGTGGCGCCTTCGTTGACGTTATACTCAACGTCAGACGCAAAGGAGATCTCGATCGTGTTGATGATAAGCATGGTCATGGCGGAAAGAGCTGCGCACAATACGTCGTCTCCGGATTCGCCGTATCCCGTGTGGCCGTGCTCTTCGAAGCCCCAGAATGCTCCGTCCCGCCTGAGAAAAACTATCTTCGTCATTTTACCGAATTACTTTCCGGCAGAAATGGATTCGATCTGAACCTTCGTATAAGGCTGTCTGTGACCGATTTTTCTTTTCTCGTTCTTTTTGGGCTTGTAAGTCATAACGTGGATCTTCTTGCCCTTGCCGTTCGTTATGGCCTTTGCAGTGACGACTGCGCCGTCGACGAGAGGTGTGCCCACCGTGAAAGCGTCTCCTTCGGACACGCCGAGGACCCGGTCGAATTTTACCTCGTCACCCTCGTTTACATCAAGCTTCTCAACGAAGATCACGTCGCCTTCGCTGACCTTGTACTGCTTTCCGCCTGTTTCGATGATCGCAAACATGAAAAGCTCCTCACTTTCTTTTGTGAACTCG
>CACXCL010000049.1 GCA_902766115.1 uncultured Ruminococcus sp. | reverse complement strand
GACGTTATCAACACTCATCCTCCGATACTCACGGAAGTGAACGGAGCGAAGACGTGGAACGACGCGGACGATCAGGATGGCCTGAGACCCGAGTCCATCACCATCCGTCTCTGGGCGGACGGCAAGGAGATCGACCACGTGACTGTCACCGAAGCGGATAACTGGAGCTGGAGCTTCACCAACCTGCCGAAGTACAGAGATCACGGCGTCGAGATCGTCTACACGATCACCGAAGATCCGGTGGAGAACTACACCACCGAGATCGAGGGCTACGACGTTATCAACACTCACGAGCCCGAGACCGAGATCATCTCGGTGACCAAGGTCTGGGACGACGAGGACGATCTGGACGGCATCCGGCCGGACAGCGTCACCATCCGCCTGTACGCGGACGGCAAGGACACCGGTCTGACTCTGACGCTCACCGCGAAAGACGGCTGGGTCGGCGCGTTTGAAGACCTGCCGGTTTACGAAAACGGCAAGAAGATCGTTTACACGATCAAAGAGGAACTTGTGAACGGCTACGAGAAGCCCATCATCAGGGGTAACGAGAAAGACGGATTCGTCGTCGTCAACCCGCACAAGCCTACTCCTCCGACGCCTCCGACGCCTCCTACTCCTCCGACGCCTCCGACTCCTCCGACCGGAGACATCCCCGACGCCTCGCCGTGGATCGCACTGGCGTCTGCCGGCGGGATCATAGGCCTGCTTCTGACCGAATTCTTCAGGAAGAGGCGCGCTGCGAGAGCCGCAGGCAGATAAGACTCCAAAACAAGAAAAACCCCGCCGCACGGCGGGGTTTTCTTTGCGAGTCCTCTTTATAGACGCGCCGCGCCGGACCGAAACGGGGGACAAACGCCGCTGCCGGGAGCGGGAAAAGCTGCGCGGAGGTCACATTAAATACATTTTTGTCTTATTGAAAACGCGGGTCGCTTTTGATATAATTAAATCAGAACCTTCCCGAAAGGAAAAAAGAAAATGAAAAAGATCCTCGCACTCATTCTGGCGGCGCTGATGCTCGGCGTCTCCGCGGCGGCGACTTTCGCCGCCGGCTCCCCCTTCACCGACGTGAAGGAGAGCCGCTGGAGCTACGGCTCCATTATCTACGCAGTTGATAAAGGCTATATGAAGGGTACCGGAGAGAAGATCTTCTCCCCCGCCGCGTCCCTCACCCGCGCCATGGTGGTCACGGTGCTGTGGAGGCGGCAGGGCTCCCCGGAACCGTCGGCGCCCTCCGGCTTCTCCGACGTGAAAGCCGGCAAGTACTACACCGACGCCGTGGCGTGGTCAAAGGAGACCGGGGTGGTGAACGGCGTCACGCCCACGGAATTCCGCCCGAACGACGATATTACACGCGAACAGCTTGCGACCATGCTCTACCGCTACTCATCCACCGCCGCGGTGACTGTCAGCGACCGGGCGGACCTCGCCGCCTTCCCGGACGGCTCCGCCGTGTCCCGCTGGGCGAAGGAAGCGATGAGCTGGGCTGTCGCCGCGGGGCTCATCAAGGGCATGGACGACGGGTCCCTGCTCCCCAAGGGCAAAGCCACCCGGGAGCAGTTCGCCGCCATCATGGAGCGGTACGACAACGCTTTCATCCTGAAATACAACGATCCCGTGCTGAAGAGCAATTACACCGAGCCGGAATATCCCCTCGTTGAGGACGCGGACTTCTACGCCTCCCCGAGCGGCGACGACGCAAATCCCGGAACGTTTGACGCCCCCGTCCGCACCTTTGAGAAGGCCGCGGAGCTGGCGCGCGGCAAGGAAGGCGCCGTCGTGGCGTTCATGGCGGGGGACTACGGCCCCACCTCCGTGACCCTCACCGCCGAGAACAAGAACGACGTTTTCTGCGCCTACGGCGACGGCGAGCCGATCTTCAACAACGGCGTGACTCTTCGGGGCGAGGACTTCCTCCCCGTGACGGAGAGCGAGAGCGAAATGTTCCCGGAGGGCGCCCGCGACAAGATCAAAAAGCTGAACCTCGACGAATATTTCCCGGAGGGGATGCCCGAAGGACTCGCTATCTTCGGTGAGAACGGCCTCATCTGGGAGGCGCGGTACCCCAACAAGCACGAGGGCGCCGACCAGTACCTGAAGTGGGTGCTGAAGCTCCCGGAGGACGCCGGTCCCAACTACTACGGCATGGAGGTCGAGATCCTGCCGCCGCTGTCCACCAGAGTCCTGAACAAAGCGAAGCATCTGGACGGCGTAAAGCTCACCGGCTACATCATGTTCGGCTGGCGGGTGGACTCCTTCTATTTGGAGGACTATGACAAAGATACGCACATCTTCACCATCGACGAGGCCCGCGTGCCCGGCAATAACCCCGGGGATTACAATTTTTGGGAATACGGCATCCGCACGCCGCAGATGAAGCTGGATGAGGTGTGTGTGGAGAATTCCCCGGACTTTCTCGACGACCGCGGGGAATACTGGTACGATCCCGATACAAACAACATTTACGTCTACGAGCCCGATGAGGAATACAGCATCGGACTCGGAGGAAAGTTCCTGACCCTGGACGACGCCGACGGCGTCACCCTGAGGAAGCTGACCTTTACGAACAACAGAGACGTTTGCGCCGTCACGGTAAGCGGCGCCGACCACGTCACCGTGGACCGCTGCGCGTTCCGGGGCGTCTACAGCCCGCTGGAGGCATACGGCGACTGCGACTTCTTCACCGTCACCGGATGCGATATGTCCCGGTTCATTGGCAACGCCGTAAGAATCAGCCCCACCGGCCACAGAGCCACTCTTGAGCCTCACCACGTGGTGATCGACAACAACTACATCCACGACTACGGTCTGTCGAAGATATTCAACAACCAGGCGATAGCCGACGGCGCCATCGGGACCGAAATATCCCACAACGTGTTCCGGAACAGCCCCAACGGCGCCATCAACCTCGGCACCCTCAGCGTGATCGAGTACAACGTCTTCGACAACATGATGACCTCCACCCAGGATTTCGGCATCATCTACACCTGGAATGCCATCTCCGGCTCCCGGAAGAACACCATACGGTACAACCTGTTCGAGAATATGCAGAACAACGGCCAGACCTACGGCGTCTATATGGACGACTTCAGCCAGGATCAGGAGATCTACGGCAACCTGTTCGTCAGATGCGGCGCCTGCGGAGTCATGCTCCACGGTACCCGTGATATGTTCGTGAGCGACAATATTTTCGTGGAGAGCGCATGCAACACCAACGGCTTCGGATTCTTTGAGGACGGCAAGCTGCCGGAGGGCCTGCTCCCGGACGGCACCGGCTGGGAGGATCTCTACCGGAGATACTATCTTGACCGCGTGAACGAGGGCGAGGCGGGATACGAGATCTGGAAAGAGACCTTCCCGTCGCTTTACGCCTTCCTGCCCGACGTGGATAACCCCACGGACTACTACAGCATCTTCTGTCCCTGGGACTCCATCCACGACAACGCCTTCATCGGAAAGAGCTTCAACCCCGCCGAGGACGTGGTGACCTGGGGCGACGTCCACGACAACAACGAGTATCAGCTGACGGAGAACCCCTTCTTCGTGAACCCCACCGCGGGGGATTACACGATCCGCGACGACGCGGAGTTCTTCCACATACCCTATGATCAGATAGGACAGTATTGACAGACTGAGAGGAAAAACGACAGTGATGGTGATGAAATATCTCGCTTACGCTTGATGTGAAATAATTTGCCCGGGCAAATTGTGAAATATCCCGCTGTCGCGGGGTGTGAAATGAAATAAATCCACCCACGGGAACCCCCAAAACTCGGCAAGCTCGTTTCGGGGGACCCCTATCACGCCCGCAGGCATTTCACACGCCAAAGGCGTATTTCACGCGCGGAGCGTATTTCACAAATCCGCGCAGCGGATTTAT
>CACXCL010000048.1 GCA_902766115.1 uncultured Ruminococcus sp. | reverse complement strand
TCAGAGCCGCGGCGTGACCGAGCCGCAGCGAGACAGGTGGGTCCGCAGGACCCGGATGAGGGGACACGAATGGTGATACGAATGATCTTTTTTGATACATTTTCCGCCGTTTGCGTTTTTTCATTGACAAAGATGGCGGAGGATGGTATCATTAGGGCGGAGATACTCTTATCGGAGGTATTTTTGAAATGAAAAAACTTTTTTGCATGATCCTGGCGGCTCTGATGCTGGTCGGGACGGTGGTCTCCGTCTCCGCGGCGGAGACGTCGCCTTTCAGCGACGTGAAAGCGTCCCGCTGGAGCTACGGCGCCATAAATTACGCCGTGGAAAAAGGCTACATGAACGGAATCGGCGACGGGAAGTTCGATCCCGCCGGGTCTATGACCCGCGGCATGGTCGTGACGGTGCTCTATCGTCGCGAGGGATCACCCTCCGTGACTTTCCGGAACGATTTTTCGGACGTGAAAGCCGGGAAATACTACTCCGACGCCGTTATCTGGGCGAAGGACGAGGGAGTTGTCAACGGTATCACGGAGACCACCTTCGAGCCGAACGGAAAGATCACCCGCGAGCAGCTTGCGACGATGCTTTCACGGTTTTCCGAAAGATGTCTCGTCTCCGTGCCGGAGAGAGCCGATCTGTCGGGTTATCCGGATAATGACAAGATCCACAGCTACGCCAAAGACGCCATGGCTTGGGCGAACGAGGCCAACCTCATCAAGGGAATGAGCGACGGCACTCTGTCCCCTCGCGGCAACGCCACGAGAGAGCAGTTCGCCACGATCCTCAAGAGATTCGACGATACTTTCAATCTCGTTTACAACGATCCCGTTCTGAGGTCCCACTACACCGAGCCGGATTACCCCCTCGTCGAGAATGCGGACGTGTACGTCGCGACTGACGGCGACGACGATGCGATGGGCACCTTCGATCATCCTCTCGCCACATTCGCGGGAGCTGTGGCGAAGGTACGTGAGATAAAGGGTTCAAAAACCGGCGATGTCGTCGTGGCGTTCAAAGCAGGCGATTACGGCCCGATGAACGTGACGCTTACCGCCGAGGATTCCGGAACGCCGGATCAGACCATAGTTTACTGCGCCTATGGCGACGGAGACGTGGTCTTCAACAACGGCGTCGATATTCCCGCGGACGCTTTTGCCCCGATCTCAGAAGAAGAAAAATCAACGTACAATTTCAGTGACGCCGCGGCGGAAGATATAAAGAAAGCCGACATATCCCGGCATATTCCGGCGGGCACATACGACCTGTCTTATTACGTGTTTTCCGACACCAATATCTGCACCGTGGCCCGGTTCCCCAACAAATATTCAGACGGTACGGATCAGCTTATGAAGGGCGCGGGATACACCTCCGACGAGACTCACATCCGCTTCACTAATCTGGTGATGAAGAGGCATATCGCGGGGTATCACACCCTCGAGAACGTGAAGCTTTACGGATACCTCACCACGGGATGGTTCAAGGACACCCTCTCCATCGGTGATTATGATCCCGAGACGGGGGACATGCTCATAACCGATCCGGAGAAGGCGAGGATGGGGAGCCTCCGCTATCCCGAATTCGCAAGCGAGTATTATCATGAGTCGGCGCTCATCAACGCCTCCGAAGAGCTTGACGCGCCCGGCGAATACTGGGTGGACCCCTCGACCTCCGTCATGTACGTGTACGCGCCGGACGGGGCGTATCACGTCTGCGTGGAGCCGACGATGATAACGGCGAGCGGCGCGAACAACATCACGTTCAGCGGACTGTCCTTCACGAACGCGAAAGAGCGGTTCATGGACTTCGACGTGTGCCACGATATAACGATCGACCTCTGCCGCTTCGACTGCGTCGGCGGGATGTACGGAATATACTTCCACACCCACGATCCGGACCGGGATCTCAATTTCACTCTGACGAGAAGCGAATTTGACAGGGCGATGGACTGCTTCCTCGGGATCTTCGGAAAATCGACCTCCGAGAGAGTGGCGTATGCCACCCACATGAACGCTCTGATCGACAACAACTCCTTCACCAACTACAACCTGTTCCTCAACGAGGAGTCGGCGATGTACATCTCACACTGCGACGAGGTCCGGATCTCCCACAACGAGTTCATCAACGGCGGCCGCGGCGCGGTGTTCTACGGCGGGAGTCAGAACGTGATAATGGAATACAACTACACCACCAATCAGATGATAAACGCGGCGGACGGCGGCGTGTTCTGCACCTGGAACGACCTGTACCACAGGGGCAACGTGGTGAGATACAACATTATCGAAAAAGTTGCCAGTCTGGGCGTCGGCGGCATGGGTCTGTATCTTGACGACTACGACGCGGGAACGGATATCTATTCGAACCTGTTCATCAATAACGAGGGTAGCGCGGTGGTGGTCCATAACGGACGTGACAACCTGATGCGCAATAACGTTCTGGTCAACGCGGACGGCTTCGGAGTGACCCGGGGCGACGGGATGTACGGCCCGGAAGGGACTCCCGGAGTGCTGACCGAGGACGATCAGACCGCTCTCAACGCATGGAAAGGGGTATTCGAAATGTACGATAACAACCCCGCGCTGAAGGCGTACGCCATGGATCACTGGCCTGAGATCTTCGATCTGACTACAGATCCCGAGCAGTGGGACAGCCCGAATTTTGTCCTGGCGCGCAACAACACCATCAAGGGGAACCGCTTCATAAACAAGACCGGGGATATCTACGTTCCCACCTCTGAATATGTGGTGAAATACTCCACGATCGAGGACAACATTGGCTACACCCTCGCCGAAAACCCGCTGTTCGTGAACCCGACCATCGGCGACTATCGCATCAGAGACGGCGTCGACTTTCCGGATATCGAGTTTGAAAAGATAGGAAGATACTGATCGTAGCAGGTAAAAAACGACCCGCGGAACGAACCGCGGGTCGTTTTTGTATTCGTTCATTCTTCGTTTGAAAGCTTTATGAATCTGTCCAGCTTATCCTGCGCCGCGCCGGAGTCGATGATCTCCGCCGCGTATTTTACGCCTTCGCCTATATCGGCGCACTTGCCCGCCGTGTACAGCGCCGCGGCGGAATTGAGCAGCACCGCGTCGCGTTTGGGCTCGATGGACCTGTCCCTTTCTCCGGACAGGATACGCCTCGTGAGGACGGCGTTTTCCTCCGGCGTGCCGCCGAGAAGCGCGTCTCTCGCACACAGGTCGAAGCCGTAGTCGCGGGGATCGATGACGTAGGATCTGAAGAATCCGTCCTTCACCTCGCAGACATGCGTCGGCGCGCTCATGGAGATCTCGTCGAGACCGTCCTCTCCGTGGACCACCATCGCCTTTTTTACTCCGAGATTGGTCAGGACCTTGGCCAGCGGCTCCACCAGATCCGCGTCGTACACGCCCATGACGATCATTCCCGCTCCCGCCGGATTGGCGAGAGGGCTGAGTATGTTGAAAATGGTCCTGATCCCGAGCTCGTTCCTGATGGGAGTGACGTATCTCATGGCTATGTGATAATTCTGCGAGAAGAGGAAGCAAAGTCCTATCTTCCTCAGGATGTAGCTGCTTCTCTCGGGAGGGATGCTGATATCGGCGCCCAGCGCCTCAAACAGGTCCGCGGACCCGCACCCGCCTCTGGACGATCTTTTGCCGTGTTTTGCCACCGGGACGCCCGCTCCCGATACGACTATCGAGGAAGTCGTCGAGATGTTGAACGAATCCGTCCCGACGCCGCCCGTTCCCATGATCTCCAGCACGTCCATATCGTGGAGGAGTTTTATGCAGTGCCGTCTCATCCCGGCGGCTGATCCCGTTATCTCCCCGATGGTCTCTCCCTTGAGGGCGAGGGCGGTGAGATACGCGCTCATCTGCACGGGGGTGGCGTCGCCCCGCATTATCTCGTCCATGACGGCTTCCGCCGTCGCCGCGTCAAGATCGTGTTTCTTTGAAAGTTCGATTATTGCATCCTTTATCATTCCGATCCGCCCCCTTTCAGGTCTTTCACGTCCATTTTACGGGATTTGACGTAAAAAGTCAACAGTTGTCGTGAAACTCCTCCCGGAAACCTGCTGAAAATCGTTATGTGATTATACCGTTCCCGGCGGAGTCATAATATATGAAAAAGGGAAAAGGGGAGGGCGCAAGTTGAGCGACAACAAACTGAGATCCGCGGCGTACCGTCTCGTGATACTGGTCCTCGGAGGGACCGTCCTTCGTTTCGCCGTGAAATATCTGCTCGGGGCGGCGGTCCCGATACTGCTCGCCCTCGCCGTGTCCGCGGCTGTCCGGCCGCTCGTCCTCCGTTTCGCGAAGAGGACCGGAATGAACGTTAAGGTGTGCGGCGCGGTTTTTGTTGCGCTCTCAATGTTCCTCGTTTTTTATCTCACGGTGTCCCTCGGAGCGAAACTGCTCGGAGACGCGGGAAAATTACTCATGGGCGTCGTGAAGGGGCTTGAAAAGGAAGACAACCCCCTCCGCCGTACCGTGGACTTTTTCTCAAAACTCCGTGAAAACCTTCCGGCTCTTGACAGGCTTGACGCGGCGTTCGGGAGCGAAACGTCGGAGAGGATCTACCGGGCGGCGTCGGATTTTCTTCTGAAAGAGGCTTCGAAATACGGCGCGCTTATGACCTCCGCGGCGGGAGACCTCATTATCGCGATCCCCGGTATCGCCTTCGGCGCCGCGGTTTTGGTGATCGGATCGTTCTACCTCACCATGGACCGGGGCGGAGTTGTCCGGGGGCTCGCGTCCGTTTTGCCCGCAGGCGCGGGATCGGCATTGCGGCGGGTCAGGAACGCGGTCGCCGGAGGTCTCGGCAAGTACGCACGGGCGTATCTTATCATAATGCTTGTGACGTTCTGCGAGCTGTTCGCCGGTTTTCTCATACTGCGGGTAAAATACGCGTTTCTCATCGCCGCCGTGGTCGCCGCGGTGGATATTTTGCCCGTGCTCGGGTCCGGAACGGTCCTTTTCCCCTGGGCGGCGGTGCTTGCGCTGACCGGCGATGTGCGACGGGCCGTCGGACTCATGGTACTGCTCGGCGTCATGTGGGTGGTCCGCCAGTTTATGGAGCCGAGGCTTGTGGGGAAGTTCATGGGCGTCCACCCGTTTCTCTCCCTCTGCGCGGCGTATGTCGGATTTTCTCTGGCGGGGGTGGCGGGGCTCTTCGCCGCTCCCTTCATCCTGTACGCGCTGAAGTTCGTCTTCTCCGGAGAGGCGGGGCAGGGAGAGGGTAAAGAGAAGAAGGTTCCGGAAAAAACAGACGGGACCGGCGAGGGACCGGTCCGTTGAAGCGTATTCAGTTCGTTTTTCCCCCGGCGGAGCCACCCGCGCCGTATAACCTGAAAAATGAGGTGTGCGCGAGGAGTTCCGCAAGAAAACAGTTGACGGCGGCGCCGACGACCCCTTGCATGACGTTGCCCGGAACGCCGGCGAGTGCGGCAGGAAAGCTTTTTTCGATAAACGCGCCCTCATAGAGCCAGTAGCCCGCCACCATCAGCAATTCGGCAGCCGCGGAGCCGATGACGATTCCGGCGCGCCGGGGCGTTTTCCCTCTTTTCCGCAATTGAAGCGGAACAAGCGAGACGACCAGAGCCATGAGCGCTTTAATGACCAGCGTCCCCGGGATATAGATCGGATAACCGGCGAAAAGATCGGCGAGAGCCGAGCCGACCCCTCCTGCGACGGGACCGAGCACCGGACCCAACAGACAACCTCCGAAAAGCACGGCGCAGTCTCCGAGGTTCATGTACCCCTTCGTGGGAGAGGGGATACGCACCGCCGTCGTCAGCACGCAGATAAGCGCGATCATCACGGCGGTCATTGTGATTTTCAGTAAATACCCGTCTTTTTTCATCATCCGTTTCCTTTAAGAAAAACCGGCGTCCGGAAACCGGACGCCGGGAGATAAAACCTTTATTATTCCGCGAACAGCGGGGTTGACAGATATCTGTCTCCGGTATCCGGAAGGAGGACCACTATGGTCTTTCCCTCGTTCTCCTTCCGCTTGGCGAGCTCGATGGCGGCGAAAGCCGCCGCGCCCGAGGAGATCCCCACCAGAACGCCCTCTTTTTTGCCTATGGTCTTTCCGGTGGCAAAGGCGTCCTCGTTCGAGACGGGAATAATCTCGTCGTATATTTTGGTATTCAGCACGTCGGGCACGAATCCCGCGCCGATCCCCTGGATCTTGTGCGGACCGGCTACGCCGGTGGAGAGCACCGCGCTCGTTTCCGGCTCCACCGCCACGACCCTGACGTCGGGGTTCTTGGATTTCAGATATTCTCCGACTCCGGTAACAGTTCCGCCCGTGCCGACTCCCGCGACGAAGATATCGACATGCCCGTCGGTGTCTTCCCAGATCTCGGGTCCCGTGCTCTCGCGGTGAGCCCTCGGGTTGGCGGGGTTGACGAACTGGCCGGGGATGAAACTGTCCGGGATCTCCGCCGCAAGCTCGTTCGCCTTCTCGATGGCGCCCTTCATACCCTTTGAACCTTCAGTCAGCACGATCTCCGCCCCGTAGGCCTTGATAAGCTGACGCCGTTCCACGGACATGGTCTCCGGCATGGTCAGAATGAGGCGGTATCCTCTCGCCGCCGCCACTGACGCAAGACCGATGCCGGTGTTTCCGGACGTGGGTTCGATGATGACCGAGCCCTCCTTGAGTTTTCCCCTCGCCTCGGCGTCGTCGATCATCGCCTTGGCGATACGGTCCTTTACGGACCCCGCCGGGTTGAAGTATTCGAGCTTGGCGACGACCTTCGCCGAAAGACCGTACTCTTTTTCGATATGAGTGAGTTCAAGAAGAGGTGTTTTTCCGATCAGCTGATCGGCGGAAGTATAAACAGACATGGTATCGTTTCCTTTCATGTTCAATAAGTTTTTGTTTTTTATCCGATGGCTTCAAAACCTTTTTCAAGGTCCGCGATGATATCGTCGATGTGTTCCGTCCCTATGGAAAGACGGATCGTGTTGGGCCTGATGCCCTGATCCAGCAGTTCCGTCCCGGAGAGTTGCGAATGAGTGGTCGACGCGGGATGGATCACGAGGCTCTTCACATCCGCGACGTTTGCGAGAAGCGAGAAGATCTTCAGGTTGTCGATAAATTTCCACGCCTCGTCCTGTCCGCCCTTGATGTCAAATGTGAAGATCGACCCTCCGCCCCGCGGGAAATACTTTTCATAAAGCGTGTGGTCGGGATGATCCGGCAGGGAAGGGTGATTGACCCTTTCCACCAGCGGATGTCCGGACAGATAATTCACGACGGCTTTCGTGTTTTCCGCGTGTCTCTCAAGCCGGAGAGACAACGTTTCCACTCCCTGCAGGAGAAGGAACGCGTTGAACGGAGAGATACACGCGCCGGTGTCGCGCAGGAGTATCGCTCTGATGAACGTGACGAACGCCGCGGGGCCCACCGCGTCGTAGAAGGAGACGCCGTGATAACTGGGGTTGGGATCGGCGATGTTCGGATATTTTCCGCTCGCCTTCCAGTTGAATTTGCCCGACTCGACGATTATGCCGCCCAGGGTGGTGCCGTGACCGCCGATGAATTTCGTTGCGGAATGGACGACGATATCGGCTCCGTGCTCGATGGGGCGTATCAGATAAGGTGTGCCGAAAGTGTTGTCGATCACAACGGGGATCCCGTGCCTGTGGGCGATCTCCGCAATCGAGTCGATGTCGGGTATGTCGCTGTTGGGGTTGCCGAGCGTTTCGAGAAATACGGCGCGCGTGTCGTCGGTTATCGCTGCTTCTACCTTATCGAGATCGTGTATGTTAACGAATGTCGTGCTGATCCCGTACTGCGGAAGAGTGTGAGAGAGCAGATTGAAGGTCCCGCCGTAGATGGTCTTCTGCGCCACGATATGGCCGCCGCTCGCTGCGAGCGCCTCGATGGTGTACGTGATCGCCGCGGCTCCCGACGCCACCGCCAGAGCAGCGCTTCCTCCCTCAAGGGCGGCAAGCCGTTTTTCCAGCACTTCCTGGGTGGTGTTAGTCAGCCTTCCGTAGATGTTCCCGGCGTCCGCCAGACCGAAACGGTCCGCGGCGTGCCTGCTGTTGTGAAAGACGTACGAGGTCGTCTGATAGATCGGTACCGCGCGCGAATCCGTTGCGGGGTCCGCTTCTTCCTGTCCTACGTGCAGCTGCAGAGTTTCAAATTTATATTCGCTCATGATAGTATCTCCTTTTTGTTATCAATAACGGTTATCGGTAATTTCAATGTAAAAAACGGGGGCGTCGTTGCGGCTCCCGGGCAAAACGGTTTGATCGACAACCGAGAACATCAATCCGATGCGTGGCGTCGCCTCGTGAAGGAGACCGTACAGCATGCCCGGGAGATAAGCATTCGACAACACATCATGCGATCCTGTCTCTCGATTTTTGTTCCGAACATTTCCGGTCCCTCCTTTGTTTTTTTCTTTGTTGCCAAAATTGTATCACAAATCGCACCGTTTGTAAATTCGTTTGATTTTATTATCGGTGATAACCTGCGTTTATCACGGATGAGCGGCTTACGTCTCCCTGAATTTTTGCAGTTCTTTTACGTATTCCTCGCCATAGCGTGACAGGACGCTCCCTTTTCTTGTTATGTACCCGATGGTCAGGGGGTCCTCCTCCTTCATTTTTACGGAGACCAGACCTTGCAGGACGGAATCCTTTTCCGACAGCATCCCGCAGCCCACGGAGTACCCGCCGAGCCCGGCAATGATCTCCATGGTCGTCGCCCGGTCGTCGGATTTGATCATTTTATCGAAGGAGTGATCCGCCATCGCTTCCTCGGTGAGGTAAAAGTTGCCGTCGTTGCTCTGATCGAAGGCGACGCAGGGATAATCCCGCATTTCCTCGATCGAGATCTCGTCTCTGGTTGCAAACTCGTGATCGTTCCATAAATAGACGTAGGTATCTTTCCTCATAAGAGGCGTGAACTCAAGCTTGTAGTCGCGGAATAGCTTTTTGATAACGGATTCGCCGGAACCTGCAAAAGAGACGACCCCCACCTCGCTTTTGAGGCTCCCCACGTCGTCCAGTACCTCTTTCGTTTTCGTCTCGTGAATGGAAAAAACGTATTTTTGCGGGTCCGTTTTCCGTATCACCTCAACAAACGCCTTGATGGCGAAATTATAGTGCTGGGTCGATACGGAAAACCTCTCTTTTTCGCTGTCGCGCGACAGATAACGGTCCTCGAGAATCTCATACTGTCCCACTGCGGCTTTCGCGTATGTCAGGAACTCCCTGCCGCCGTCGGTCAGGGAGATCCCTTTATTCGACCTCTCGAAGATCGTGATCCCGATCTCGTCCTCCAGATCGCGAATGCCTGCCGACAGGGCGGGCTGGGAGACGTAGAGCTTTGTGGACGCCTCCCTCATGGAAGAGGACGCCGCCGTCTCCAGGACGTATCTCAGCTGTGTGATGTTCATGTGCCGTTATATCTTCTTTCCTGTCTTTTTCTCGTAGTCCTCCAGAGCGGAGCGGATCGCCTCCTCGGCGAGGACGCTGCAATGCATCTTGTAATCCGGCAGCCCGTCGAGCGCCTCCGCCACCGCTTTGTTGGTCAGCTTTTTTACCTCGCTCAGGGGCTGTCCCTTGATCATCTCCGTCGCCATGGAACTGGACGCTATTGCGCTCCCGCACCCGAAGGTCTCGAATTTCACGTCCTTTACCGTATCATCCTCGATCTTGAGATACATCTTCATGATATCGCCGCATTTTGCGTTGCCCACCTCGCCGACGCCGTCGGCGTCCTCGATCACTCCCACGTTTCGCGGATTGCGGAAATGATCCATAACTTTTTCGCTGTACAGTGCCATTATCCTGTCTCCTTATAAAATGAATTCTCTTTTACCCGACGTAAGGTCTCTCCATATCGGTGAAAACCCGCGCAGATAATCTACTACTTCCGCGACGGATCTGACGATATAATCGGCGTCGCCGTCCGTGATATCCTCGCCTATGCTCAGCCGCAGAGAGCCGTGAGCCACGTCGTGTACCCGTCCGATGGCGAGAAGCACGTGACTCGGATCCAGCGCGCCGGACGTACACGCGCTTCCCGACGACGCGCAGATGCCCCGGTCGTCGAGAAGCAGAAGCAGGGATTCTCCCTCGATCCCCTCAAAGCAAAAGCTCACGTTCCCTGGCAGGCGGCGCGTCACATCGCCGTTCAGCGCCGAATGGGGGATCTTCCCGAGGCCCTCGATGAGTCTGTCACGCACCGCCGTGAGACGGGCGGCGTTGTCCGC
>CACXCL010000047.1 GCA_902766115.1 uncultured Ruminococcus sp. | reverse complement strand
GCGCCGCCGGAGGCGATCACCGGCACGCTGACCGCGCCGCACACCAACGTGAGCAGGGGCAGGTCAAATCCGCCCTTCACGCCGTCCGCGTCCATGCTGTTCACCACCACCTCGCCGGCTCCCGAGCCGACGCACCGCTTTATCCACTCGATCGCCTCAAGACCCGTGTCCTCACGGCCGCCCTTGGCGAACACCCGGTAGCCGTCCCCGACGCGCTTCACGTCGGCGGAGATGACCACGCACTGGTCGCCGTATCTCTTCGCCGCCTCGGGTATCAGCGACGGGTCCCGGATGGCGCCGGAGTTGACGCTGACCTTGTCGGCGCCGCAGTTCAGCACCCGCTCGAAGTCGGAAAGGGACGAGATGCCGCCTCCCACCGTCAGCGGGATGAACACATTCCGCGCCGCCTCGGCGAGAATGTCGGTGAAGATCTTCCTCCCCTCCGCGGAGGCGGTGATGTCGTAGAACACCAGCTCGTCCGCGCCCGCGTCGCTGTACTTCGCCGCAAGAGTAACGGGGGAGTCCACGTCGCCGAGATTTTTGAAATTCACGCCCTTGACCACGCGGCCGTCGCGCACGTCAAGGCACGGGATTATCCTTTTTTTCTTCATGATCCGGACGTTTGCTCCTTTACGGTTTTTATCGCCTCGCCGAGAGACAGCGCCCCGGTGTACAGCGCCCTGCCCAGGATCGCGCCGAACACGCCGGCGCTCATCAGCGCGCGCACGTCGCCGAGAGACGACACCCCTCCCGAGGCGATGATCTTCGCCGAGAGTTCCCCGGTCAGCCGGCGGTACAGCTCCACGTTGGCGCCGGAGAGGACGCCGTCCTTTGATATGTCGGTGCAGATGAGCGTTCTGACCCCCAGGGACTCCATCCTGCGGCAGAAGGAGAAAATATCCTCGCCGGAGGACTCGGTCCAGCCTCGCGTGGCGATGACGCCGTCGCGGGCGTCCGCGCCCACGGCGATCCGCTCTCCGAACTCTTCACAGAGCTCCTTTACGAGGTCCCGGTTCTCCGCCGCGGCGGTGCCGAGGATCACCCGCTCGGCTCCCGCCGAGAGGTACGCCTCCGCCGCCCCGCGGTCGCGGACGCCGCCGCCCACCTCAACGGAAAGGCCCGACTCCGCGATAAGGCGGCGTATCACCGCCTCGTTCGGTCTGCCGCCGTCCCGGGCGCCTTCCAGGTCTACCACGTGAAGGTGCTCCGCCCCCGCGTCGCGGAAGGAGAGCGCCACCGCGAGCGGGTCGTCGCCGTAAACGGTGGCCCGGGCGTAGTCGCCCCGGGTGAGGCGGACGACCTTGCCGCCGATGAGATCTATGGCGGGTAAAAGTATCATTGTCTTGTCTCCGATCTTACGGTAATTACAGCGCGGCGAAGGCGCGGAGCATCCCAAGCCCCGCCTCGCCGCTCTTTTCCGGGTGGAACTGTGTTCCGAACACCCCTCCGTCGTCGCTCATGACCGCCGCGGTCAGCGGCGCGCCGTAATCCGCCGTGGCGGCGGTGTTTTTCCCGCACCCGGCGGCGTAAAACGAGTGGACGAAGTAAACGTGGTCTCCGGTCTTCGTGTTTTTGAATATGGGGCATCTCTCCCCGAGGTCAGTAAGACAGAGATCGTTCCAGCCCATGTGCGGGATCGGATATCCCTCCGGGATCACGTCCGCGATGGGGCGTATCTCCCCCTTTATGAGGCCGAGGCCCCGGTGCTCGCCGTACTCGAAGGACTTGTCGAACAGAAGCTGCATGCCGAGGCAGATGCCCAGCAGAGGCGCGCCCGCGCGGGCAGCCTCCGTCACCGCCTCGCCGAGCCCCGTCTCGCGGAGCTTTTCCGCCGCGTCGCCGAAAGCGCCAACCCCCGGCAGGACCAGCTTTGAGGCGCGGACGATCTTATGGGGATCCGACTCGATCTTTGTCTCCTCGCCGATGTACGCAAAGGACGAGACCAGGGAAAACAGATTCCCCACGCCGTAGTCGATTATCGTCACCATGTCAGAGCGTCCCCTTGCTGGACGGGATCCGGTCGCCGATCCTCTCGTCCGGGGACAGCGCCGCCCGGAGCGTCCTGGCAGCCGCCTTGAAGACCGCCTCGGCGATGTGGTGAGAATTTTCGCCGTCCAGCAGGATGAAGTGGACCGTCACGGAGGATTCTCTCACGAACGCCTCCCAGAACTCGCGGACGAGCTCGGTGTCGAAGTCGCCCACCTTCTCCGTGGGGAACGGCACGTTGTACCGCAGCACGGCTCTGCCCGACACGTCCGCGGCGCACAGGACCAGCGCCTCGTCCATGGGGAGTGTGACAGAGGCATATCTTGTGATGCCCCGTTTGTCCCCCGCCGCCTGAGCGACCGCCCTGCCGAGGCAGATGCCCACGTCCTCGACGGTGTGGTGGTAGTCCACGTTCACGTCGCCGGAGCACCTGACCTCAAGGTCGAAGCCGCCGTGGACGGAAAACAACTCCAGCATATGGTCGAGGAATCCGCATCCCGTGTTGACCGACGCGGCGCCCTCGCCGTCAAGGTCCAGGGACAGATTTATATCCGTCTCTCCCGTTTTTCTCCAGATCTCCGATTTTCTCATATGATTCTCCCATCCGCCGTTTTTTGTAAAACGGCTCACGATCGGTTTTGTCTCAAATAGATTTTACACCAAATTTCCGGTTTCCGCAACCGTTTTTGCGGCTGATGCGATCTCGGAGACGAATCTTTTCATATCGGACGCCTCTCCCACGGTGACCCGGAGGAAGTCGCCTGTCCTCGGCCCGTCGAAACGGCGGACCAGAACGCCCCGCCTCCGCAGTTCGCTCTCGATCGCCGCGCCGGAGACGCCCGCCTTGCGCACGAAGAGGAAATTCGCCTCGGAATCCGTGACCTCAAAGCCGGCATTTCTCAACGCCTCTTTCGTAATCTCCCGGGTGTCGCATATTTTTTTCACGTTTTCCTCAAAATACCCGTTGTCGGAGAGAGCCGCCTCCGCCGCCGCCGCCGTCATGCGGCTCAGGTTGTACGGATTGGACGAAAATCTCAGCAGGTCGATATCCCGGATCAGCTCCGGGGAGGCGATACAGTATCCCGCGCGCCCGCCCGCCAGGGAGCGGGACTTTGAAAAGGTGCGCACAACCACGAGATTATCGTACTTTTTCGTCAGGGGAACGCAGTCCCCCGAGGCGAAGTCCGCGTACGCCTCGTCGATCACGACCACCCGTCCCGGATCGGCGCGAAGTATGCGCTCCACCGCCGCGCTGCCGAGGCGGACGCCGGTGGGGGCGTTGGGATCGGGGATCACCACGGCGCGGGAGGTGTTCTCGTAGTCCGCGGGGTCAATTGAAAAATCGTCCATCAGGGGGAAGGTCTCGTAAGGGATGGAGTAAAGGTCCGCCCAGACCTTGTAAAATCCGTAGGTCACGTCCGGGAAAGCCGCGCCGCGGTCGGTGAAGAACGCGCGGAAGCACCAGTCCAGTATCTCGTCGGAGCCGGCGCCCACCGTTACCATGTCAGAAGTCACGCCGTGGAACTCCGCCAGCGCGCTCCTCAGGGACAGGTACTCCGGGTCGGGGTAGAGGTTCAGATCGCCGACGCATCCCGCCACCGCTTCCGCCACCGCGGGAGACGGCGGGAACGGGGATTCGTTGGTGTTGAGCTTCAGATACTTTCTGTCCCGCGGCTGTTCCCCCGGCACGTACGCCTTGAGCGAGCGGTATTTTTCGCTGAGAAAAATGCTCATTTTTCGGAAATCTCCTTTTTTCTTCTGGAGAGGGCGGATCGGGCGTGCGCCTCGAGCCCCTCCGCCCGGGCGAAGGCGGCGATGTCGTCCGCCTCTTTCGCGAGGGCGTCGGCGGTGTAGTAGGTGAACTGGGTCTTCTTGATGAAATCGTCCACGGACAGGGGGCTGGAAAACCTCGCCGTTCCGCTTGTGGGAAGGGTGTGGTTCGGTCCCGCCAGGTAGTCGCCCAGCGCTTCGGGGCAGTTGCGCCCCATAAAGATGCTTCCGGCGTTGCGGATCAGGTCCAGCACGGCGAAGGGATCGTCGACGAAAAGCTCCAGGTGCTCCGGAGCGATGGTGTTGGCGAGCGCCGCGCAGGAGGGGATATCCGGCAGGATCACTATCCTGCCTCTGTTGTCGACGGACGCCCGGGCGATCTCCTTCCTCGGGAGAGAGGAGAGCTGCCGCTCGATCTCGTCCCGCACCGCTTCCGCCAGCTCCCCGCTGTCGGTGAGGAGCACCGCCGACGCCATTTTGTCGTGCTCAGCCTGGGACAGCATGTCCGCCGCCACCACGGCGGGGTCGGAGCCCCCGTCGGCTATAACAAGGATCTCGCTGGGTCCGGCGATCATGTCGATGGCGACTCTGCCGAACACCTGCCTTTTCGCCTCTGCCACGTACGCGTTGCCTGGACCGACGATCTTGTCTACCTTCGGCACGGTCTCCGTGCCGTACGCCAGCGCAGCCACAGCCTGTGCACCGCCCGCCCGGAAGACCCGGTCCACTCCGGCAATCTTCGCCGCGGCGAGAATGACGGGGCTTACGGTCCCTCCCGCGGAGGGGGGCGAGACCATGACGATCTCGGAGCATCCGGCGAGCTTCGCCGGGACGCAGTTCATGAGCACCGACGATGGATACGACGCCGTGCCGCCGGGCACGTAGAGCCCCACCTTTTCGATGGGGGTGATCTTCTGCCCGAGGACGACGCCCGCCTTTTCGTTTATCACGAAGGACTGACGTATCTGACGGCTGTGGAAGTCGCGGATGGCCGCCGCCGCTTTTTTCATGATGCGGATGAGGTCCGGCGGACATTTTTCCTCCGCTCCGTCGATCTCGTCCCGGGGGACCTCCACGGAGTCAAGGTCGGCTTTATCGAACTTTTTCGCGTACTCGATCAGAGCCGTGTCGCCTCTCTCCCGCACGTCGGCGATGATGGCGGAAACGGCCTCTCTTATCTCGTCAAATCTCGCCTCTGCCGCCTGGTCCCGGCGGAGCGCCTCGGCGGGATCGGTAAATATCCTTATCATCTCAGACCGTCCTCCTTTTTCGCCGCCTCCCGGTGGATCTTTTCCTCCATCTCGCGGATGGCGCGGCTTTTGAATTTATAGCTTGACTTGTTCGATATGAGACGCGCCGAGATCCCGACTACCGTCTCAAATGGCACAAGTCCGTTCTCGGCGAGGGTCTTGCCCGTCTCCACGATGTCCACGATAACATCGGACAGCCCCAGCAGCGGGGCGATCTCGATGGAGCCGTTCAGCTTTATTATATCGATCTCCCGGCTCCGGGAGGCGTAGTACTCCCGGGCGATGACCGGGAACTTGGTCGCCACCCGCAGGGGGCGGGAAGCGTCGTCGACGAAGCCTTCCTTCGCCGCCACCGCCATCCGGCACCTGCCCAGCATGAGATCGCACAGCTCGTATACGTCCGGGCGGCTCTCAAGAAGCACGTCCTTGCCCGCCACGCCCGCGTCGGCGACTCCGCGCTCCACGTAGATGGGCACGTCCGAGGGCTTGACCCAGAAATAGCGGACGCCCGCGTCTTCGTTCTCGAAGAGAAGACGGCGGCCCGGGTCCAGCACCGCGGGGCAGGCGTACCCCGCCGACTCAAAGAGAGAATAGACCTTCTCTCCCAGCCTCCCCTTGGGGAGAGCCACGTTTATCATATCTTTCATCATCATACCTCCGCGCCGTCGAAGACGAGAGTCGCGCCGCGACCGCCGCCCCGGTCCTCCAGCAGATCCGTCAGGATGGCGAACCCGATGCCGTCGTGAGCGCCGTATTCGGGAAGAAGTCCCCCGTATCTGCCGCCGGAGAGGACGGCGCGCGGGATCCCGTCGATGTATCCGCGGAACACCGCGCCGGTGTAGTACTTCATGTCGCCCGCAGCGGAAAAGTCGAAGCGGAGCATGTTTTTCAGCTCCTCCGGCAGGGACGCGGCGACGGAATAGAGCTCGTCCAGCGCCGGCGCGCATCCGGGGACGTCCCCCGCCGCGGCGTAAAGCTCGTCCCGCACCTCGTCCGGTCTTCCGTAGAGCGTCGCGAGTCCGGCGAGCCTTTCGGCTCCCCGGGGGGAGATCCCCGTTCCGGCGGCGAGACGCGAGAGCTCGCCCGCGTTCTTGTCGCCCATAAGGGACGCCACAGCCTCCCGGACCGCCTCGCCCGCGCCCTCGCTGTCGAGGATGGCGGACACCACGCCCACGTGACTCAGATCCAGCACCGCGGGGCGGGACCCCCTGAGCAGCTCGAGGCTCATGCACGCAAGCTCCGCCGCCTCGCAGACGGCGGCGGCGTCGACGTCGCCCACCCGCTCGAGCCCGGTCTGGGTTATCTCGCGGAAGCCGTTTCCGTCGCCGGAATCCCGGAAGACCGACTCGTTGTAGTATACCTTCTTCGGCTTCTCGCCCGACGCGCCGACGCTCCGCACGATGGACAGAGTGATGTCGGGCTTCAGCGCCATAAGGCGCCCGGTGCTGTCGGTGAATGTCAGCACGTTCTCAGACATCAGAAAAGACTTGCACGAGGCGTAAAAGTCGTATTCCTCGAATTTGCTGACCTTGAACCTGCCGTAGCCGCGGCTCTCGTACAGACTCCTGAGCGAGAACACGGCGGCCTCCGCGGCGGAAAGCCGGACTTTCTGGGAAAGATCCATTTTTATCTCCTTTTCGCCCGTTCTGAATGATCCGGAACGGGCTGTTTTCCATGATGCGAACATTTTACCACTTTAGCACGGTAAAGTCAACGGCTTTTTTATAATTTTTACGATTTGCATCACATCTTTCGCGGGAAGTGTTGAACGATTATGGAAAATGATGTATAATTAGGACGTGACGGGCGGACTTTCGCCTTATGAGGAGGCGCGACCGCACCGTCGATATGATGAAAGGACGATTTTGACATGGGATTTCTCGATACTCTGAAAAAGGTATTCAACGGCGGAGGCGCCAAAATTGTCACAGGGTCGAACAAGAGCTTCGACATCGTTTTCCCGAACATGCCGGAAAACCTCGATTCGTTCAAAGGACTGCCTCAGGCGACCCTCGCCTCGCCCTATGACACCGCGGCGCTGACCGTGGTCGCGCTGAGCTTCTATCCGAAGGACCGGGAGCTTTGCTACTCGGCTCTTGATTTCCTGCGCGGACCGAGACCGCTCAGCGGAGTCGACAAGCAGTTCATCAACGACCGCTTCATGGACGGCAAGGACTACCTGATGAGGTCTTACTTCAACGGAGCCACGCCGCAGAACGACTACGCCCCGGCGTCCCCGTACACCGTGACGGTCAGCGAGAATCCGTACTCCCGTGAGAACGCCGGATATCTTAAGCTGTTCATCCGGTCCGGCGGCGCCGATTCCGCCAGATACGTGACGCTGAGGAACGCCAAGGACGGCAAGTGGTATCTGTGGGATCAGTTCCTGCTCTCCGACGTCCGCCCGCCGGAGTCCACCAATCCCTGGGCGTGAAATAAATGATGCGTTCCGCTTGCGCGGAACATGATGTGCCCTTCGGGCATGATGCGAGGCTTCGCCTCATGATGTGCGCCTTCGGCGCGCGAGAGGCAAACATCATTTTTCCCGGCCTCAACCGATCTGCGACAGAAAACCGGCTGAAATAAGGATTTTTCTCCTTACTTCAGCCGGTTTTTATATACGTTCCTTAAGAGTACTTTGCCCCGCGGTCTTTTTTCGGCGAAACGGCTCCGCCGCACGAGAGGCGGCTTTAATATCTCCCTATCTTCTCAAATTCGATATCGGGGAAGCCCTCCGCGCCGTCGCGGAGCCTGTAGTCTCCGTGAGTCGGATCGACGAACAGCGGATTTTCAGTCAGATAGTACCCCCGCTGTCCCGTCACGGGCGTGTATTCCCTCACGATCTCCTCGTCCGACACGTCGAAGGCCTCGGCTTTATTGTTGATAAACACGTTGTCCCTCACGTCGTTCACGCTGTTGAAGAGAAAGTTCGGGTCGTCCCGGTCTTTGAAATTGATGTGGTAGTTCAGGATCTCAGGCCACCTCTCCAGGATGGCGCCCCTGTAGTTTTCGTATTTTTCGACGTTGGAGAAAAACTCCTCCCAGACAGACTGCGCCTTCCAGACTATTTCGTACGGGTAGTCGCTCCATACGGAGTCCCGACCTTCTTCCCATGTGATCTCACCGATGTTTTCCTCAAGGTCGGACCGGGCGCTGATGACGGAGAACCCGCCGCTGTGTTCCTGGGTCGTGACGCTGACGTTGTCGTGGATCTTGCAGTCGCGCCCGTCGTGGACCATCACGTCGCTGTTTCCCGTGTTGTAAAACAGGTTGAAGCACACCTCCGCGCCGCAGGTGTAGTCGTCCACGTAGAAGCCGTACTTGCCGATGCCCTCCGTGGTCGCCGGACCGAAATAGTTGTGCGTCACCAGCAGATTCCTGCCGTCCGCGCTCCAGTCGGCGTAGAGGACGCCGCCGTCCATGGAGTTCTTCATCACGGAGTCGAAATCGTTGTACTCCACCAGCACGTCGTAGGACCGGCTGAAGGATATGGCGCCCCGGGAGCAGTCCTCGAAGCGGTTGTGGGTGAAGGTGAGGTTCGAGCAGCTCCTCATGTCGACGCCGTTGTACGAGTCATAGACCAGATTGGTCCCCCGCACCAGATTGTTGTCGAAGACGACCTTCGTCTCCTTGTCGAAGCGGTGTTCGCCCTCGCATTCGCCGTTGACCTTCACCGCCGCGCCGTAGAAGTTCTCAAATTCGTTTGACAGGAACTTTAAATCCTTCGGCACGCCGACCTCGGAATCGCGGAACATGAGTCCCTCGTTGGCGGCGGCGCCGGAAAACCGGCACCTCTCCACCGTGATCCCGTGACCCAGCGTCTCGTCGATGAACCTGCCTGCCGTGTTGAGGAAGGTGAGTCCCCGGATGGTGACGTCGCTTGCCCGGTCCATCTCTATCATCGTCCCGCCCATGGGGACGTGGAGCGTCTCCTGCGGGTCGTAAACGTAAAGGATCTTCGTCTCGGGATCGATCCAGTATTCGCCCGGGGCGTCCAGCTCCTCGGAGACGTTGACGAAGCACATGCTGCAGTCGTCCTTGTCCGGATTCAGGTGGCCGTAGTAGTCGCCGGTCTCCGGGTCCGCGATGAGGATGATCTTGTTTTCGGGGTCGTAGGACGCCACCTTCAGAAGGTGCTTCTGATATCCGCGGACGAGATAGCCGTACACCTTCATTCCCGCCAGGGTATGATACGTCTTGATGTGTCTCTCGAGGACGTTGTGATGGAGAACGAACGAGTCGATACCCACCGTGGACGCCGCTTCGTCGAAAAGCTGATCGGTCCCGTCGGCGTATTTGTTGGGGAACCGCGCCTCGCAGAGAAAGCCGCTGTCCGTGAAGATGACCACGTCGTCAGGGGACACGGTGAGGAGGGACGAGACGTCCTTCTTTTTTACTTTTTCGGCCGCCTTATCCTGAAAATACGTCTCTTCCTCCCCGGAAATTTCCGCGAACTCCTCCGGGGCGACGTCAAATCCGTTGTTGAAGATCACGTCTCCGTCGCCGTATCTGCAGTAGACGATGCGCTGATCCTCCGTGCCGGAATCCTCTCCGGTGAGGCTGACGGAAAGGGGTCCGTATTCTCCGGCTTTGAACGCGACGACGACGTCGCCGGAGGGTTTTGTTTCTTTCACGGCGCGGGCAAGCTCTGCGGCTTTGCTCCACGTGGCGACGGGAGCCTCCGCCGTGCCGGGATTCCCGTCGTCGCCGTCCGGGGCGACGAAAACGTCCGCGTCGGTGACGAGCGGATATTCTTTCTCGGTATAGCGGCTCATTACCTGCGGCTCGTTGTATTCGAGGGGCTCCTCCGCGAACGCGCCGTCAAATCTCAGCAGGATCGCGGCGAACTGCTCTCTTGTGGCGTATCCCCGGGGATCCAGAAGGTTCACGTCTCCCGATTTCACGCCGCCGATGAGCCCTTTGCCCGTCGCCCATGCCAGCGCGGTCTTCGCGTAGCTGTGCGCGTCGGCCGCGTCCGGGAATACGGAGAGGTCGCCGTCAGGCGTGACGTCGTACCGTCTGTACTCCGCAAACCGGTAAAGCATGGCGGCGAGCTGTTCGCGCGTTATCTTGCCGGCGGGGACGAATTTCCCCTCCGACATGCCGTTTACGATCTTTTGGTCCTTCGCCCAGATCACGGCGGAGGAATAGTATTTGCCGACCTTCACGTCGGTGAAGTCGTTTCTGAATGTCACGTCGGGCTTGCCTTCCATTCTCCACAGGACCGTGACTACCATTCCGCGGGTCATGGTCCCGGCGGGGTCGAACCTCCCGCCTCCCACGCCGTCCATGTATCCGTTCTCATAGGCGTACAGAACGGAGTCGTAGCTCCACCGGCTTTCCTTGACGTCGGAGAAAGGCGAGCCGCCTGCGGACGCCGTCGCCGCGGCGAAGGCGAGCATCAGAGCCGCCAGAATGAAGGAGAAAAGTTTTTTCATGTTCAATATCCTTTCGGGGATCGGGTCAGTGTTTTGATCCTGCAAAATGCGGATGTATCAGCCGGGGAAAAACCGCGGCCGCGGAGAGTCCGCGGCACGGTGTGTCCCGGGAAAGGGCGAGGGGGCGTCTTTTTTAAAGATGTCCCCTCGTCAGAATTATTTCAGTATCAGCTTTTTCATGTACTCGACGGTGTATTTCACGCCGCGCTCGCCCAGCTCGCCGGTCCACACGCCGGAGTGAGGCTCGATGGACAGGGTCTTGTCGTAGCCGTGCATATAGAGAAGGGCGAAGATCCTCGGCCACGGGAACTCGTCGAGCCCTGCCGGCGGATCGTCAACGGACGCTCCATTTACCTTGAGAGCGCCCTTCAGATGCATGTGCGACACTCTGTCCGCCCACTTGTCCAGCTCCGCGATGTAGTCGTCGCCGCGGGCGTATACGTGGGAGCAGTCGTACTTGATCATGAGCTGCGGGAACTCGGAAAGAACGATATCCCACGCCTTGTCGCAGCAGAGGAAGTTGCCCCAGTCGCAGTTGTAGAGGGACAGGGTGACGCCGCGCTCGCCGGCGTAGTCCAGCATCTCCCTCAGGTACTCCACGGCAAGAACGTAGTTGCGGAACAGGGACTGTTCGCGGTCGCGGTTGACGCCCAGGTGGAAAACGGGAGAGCCGATCTCCTTCGCCACGTCGATCTCCTTCTTCAGAAGAGATACCGTGTCGCGGTTGATGGCGTTGTTTTCGATCACGTTGGCGTTCCAGCGTCCCACGGACAGGACGGGAAGCTCGTATTTATCGATAAGACGGCGGGTCTCGTCGGCCTTGGCGATGAATTCTTCGCTCTCGGGGTCGAAATTCGTGCAGATCTCGATAAACTCGAGACCCAGATCCTTGACGTGCCGGAAATCTTCTTCGGCGTAATTGCTGATGATACCAAGTTTCATGTTATGATTCCTTTCTGTTCCGATATTTCTTAAGATATTTTACCACACCGCCCCTCGTCGAGTCAAGCGGATATTCCGGCGGTGAATGATATTTTCCAAATTGTTTACATGTTCGACGGAGAAGAGGAAAAGCCCGCGCCGGCGGGCGGGTCCTCTCAGTGAAGAGAGAAGAGAGAAGAGAGAAGAGAGATGAGAAAAGGAACACAGCCCGCGGACGCTGTTCCGCGGGCTGTGCGTTTTATTGCTCGTTTTTTTGGATGATGATCGTCCCGGCGGCAGGCGGCTTCCGCGCCCTCGTATCGATCCCGGGGACCGCCGCGGGTTCACTCGCCCTTGTCGGTCCTTACCACCACGCCGTTTTCGAAGTAGCCCTCGTAGGTCCTTCCGCCGACGAAGGTGTAGACGCCGTATCCGTTCATCAGATTTCCCGCAAACTCGCCGTCGTACTTTTCACCGTTCGCCCACTCGTATACTCCTCTGCCCTCGCGGACGTCGTTTTTGAAATCTCCGGTATATTTGTCGCCGTTCGCCCAGACGTATTCGCCGTGGCCGTTCATCATGCCTTCCGTGAAATCCCCGGTGTAAACGTCGCCGTTGGCGTGCCTGTACACGCAGGACGCGCCGTCCATCCTGCCGTCCTTGTACGTTCCCGTGAAGGACGAGCCGTCCGAGAACGTCACAGACGCGGAGCCTTCCTGCTTGCCCGAGACGTACATCCCGTCGTAGACGGTGCCCTCGGCGTACGTCATGACGCCTTTCCCGTCGCAGACGTCTCCGCGGAACTCGCCCTCGTACACGTCGCCGTTCTTGTAAGTCATCTTCCCGACGCCCTCTTTCAAGGCCACGTCCAGGTCGCCCTCGTACACGTCGCCGTTCGAGTAGGTGAGCTTCGGCTTCTCTCCCGACAGGTCGATTTTCGCGCTGACTCCGGTGGAGTACCGGATCCACCCTTTTTTGATGTTGCCGTTTTCCGTCACCCCGAAGAATTTCACCTTCAGACCGTCCGCGGTCCTGACCGACTTATATCTCACGCCGAAGGCGAAATACGCGACGGCGGCGGCGATGATGAGACATACGACCGCGCCGATGATTATACGCAGCATTATCCTTCCGAAGGAAGGCCTCGGCTTGTAGTACCGTTTTCCGTTCATGTGTTCGTTTTCCCCCTATCCGGTTTTGCTGTCAGAAGCGCGACGTCAGCATCGGGACGATACGCGCCGCCGCCTCCGTCGCCGCCGCCAGGACCAGAGCCCCTACGATCCAGATGTAGATCGGCGCCTTTTTCACGAGCCGTATCTCCGCCTCGTCCTTTTTGTCCTCCGGGATGTAATATCTGCCCGTGCCGTCCGCTTTTTTCGACGGTTTTTTCGTTTTTCCGCCGCGATCGTCCGGCTGAGCGCCGTCGGGATCCGGACGGGACGTTCTGACCACGTACCGGGAGAGCACCGTCCCGTCCCGCAGGGAGAAACGGTTGAGCCCCGAATCCTTCAGCCCCGCCTCGGCGAGAGTTTTTGAACCGTCGCGGGACAGAGCCCCCGCCGCGAGAAATCCGCTGACGATCCTTGACCTGCGCCGGATCGCGAGAAACGCAAGCAGCGAGCCGACGATCAGCCCCGCGCCGATAAGACGTATCGTGATCTCAAGGGACGAGATATTTCCAATTATTTCTAATATATCCATTTTATTCCTTTTTTAGTCTTCGATGGGAGATCTGCCGCAGATGCGTTTCAGCAGCGCTTCCAGATCGTCGAGATCGGTGTAGTCGATGACGACCGTGTGGCGTCCCGGCTTCTGAGAGATGCGGCAGCGTCTGCCGATGATCTCCGTCACCTTCCGCTCGAGATCGCCGATGTAATCCACCCGGGTCCCGTCGCCGACGTCCTTTTCGGCTTCCTCGCGTGACGCGGCGTTTCTGCGCTTCACCGCCGCCTCGGCGTCCCTGACCGACATGTTACGGAGCGAGATCCGCTTCGCCATCGGCATGATATCCCCCGGGTCCTTCAGCATCAGCAGGGCTATGCCGTGACCCGCCGTGATCTCGCGCCTGGTCAGCATTTCCAGCGCCTCCTCCGGAAGATCCAGCAGTCTGAGCCTGTTCGCCACAGCCGCGCGGGATTTTCCGATCTGCGTCGCTATCTCCTCCTGGGTCAGTGAATATTTTTTTATCAGCTCCGCGTACCCCATGGCCTCCTCGTAAGGATTCAGGTCCTCGCGCTGAAGATTCTCGATCATGGCGATCTTCGACGCCGTGACGTCGTCTATATCCATCACGATGGCAGGGATCTCGCCCAGCCCCGCCATTTTGGACGCACGCCACCGCCGCTCTCCGGCGATTATGGTGTACATCCCGTTCTCCGCCTCGCGGACCAGGATCGGCTGTATCACTCCGTTGGCGGCGATGGAGTCCGCCAGCTCGCTCAGCGCGCTCTGGTCGAAAACCTTCCTCGGCTGATCCTTTTTGGGCTCCACGTCGGAAATCCTCAGGCTGACCACCCCTCCGGCGGCGCCGGCGTCTATCGCGTTGTCGGAAAATATCGCGTCAAGGCCTCGTCCGAGCCCTCTGCTTCTTGCCATTTTCTTCCCTTCCTTTCTTATTTTGTTCCTCTTCGTTCCGGTTCATCGCCGCCGCGTCATACCGGACATCTCTTCAGCAGCTCCTCAGCCACCTCGTAGTACGCTTTTGCGCCTTTGCTGTGCTTGTCGTAGTAGTTTATGGGTTCTCCGTATCCCGGAGCCTCGGACAGCGTCACGTTCCGCGGTATCACCGTGGAAAACAGCTTGTCGCTGTAGTATTTCTTTATTTCCGATAGCACCTGCGACGACAGGTTGAGTCGTCCGTTGTGCATGGTGATGAGTATTCCGGTTATGGTAAGATCCGGATTGTATAGCTGTTTTACCTTTTTTATCGATATCATGAGCTGAGTCAGCCCCTCAAGGGCGTAATACTCGCACTGCATCGGTATCACCACGCCGTCCGCGGCGCAAAGTCCGTTCACGGTCAGCATCCCGAGGGACGGCGGGCAGTCGATTATGGCTATATCGTACCCGTCGAGCTTCTCCACGAACTCCTTGAGGCGTCTCTCCCGTCTTCCCGCGTCGGCAAGCTCGATCTCCGCTCCGGCAAGAGCCATGGTCGCCGGGACGAGCCATAGATTATTATACGCCGTCCTGATGACGCACTTTTCCGGTTCGATCCCGTCTGTGAGCACGTCGTACATGGATTCCCGCAGCTTTTTCTTGTTTTGCCCGAGGCCGCTTGTAGTGTTCCCCTGGGGGTCGCAGTCCAGAACGATCACCCTTTTGCCCATCTCGGCGATCACCGAGGCGATGTTCACGGCTGACGTGGTCTTCCCAACTCCGCCCTTCTGATTCGCAAAAGCAATAACGTAAGGTTTCACTTTTAATCTGTCCCTTTCGCAGTCTTTTTATCATTCTACCACGAAAATGACTTTCAATCAACAGGTTTGCCGTTTTTTGTACCGCATTTAACAAAAATGTTTCACGTGAAACATTTTTCGGGGAAGAGATCCGAAATTGTTTCACGTGAAACGTTTTTGTACGCAATGGCTGAGATCAAGCGGGAGAGACGTTACGGACAAGGATCGTGATGACCGTGCCCTCGTCCGTCTGATTGCGATCGGTTTCGACGTCAAATCCGCAGGAACGCACCGATTCGACGGCGTGGTCGATGGAATTATAGAACAGCCGCATGTCCCGCAGGAGCAGACGGCGGCGAAAATCAACGTCGGGACCTCGAGCGCCGTTTTTCTTCCGCTCCTGGGCGCAGACCACCGATTCCACCAGCTCCTCAGCGGACGAAACGGTCAGTCTCTCCTCCGTCATCCTCCGCAGAAGATCCTTTCTCGTCTCCCCGTCCGCGACGCGCAGCGCGGCTCGGGCGTGTCTTTCCGTGAGCGAGTTTTCGAGGATCATGGCTCGCTCCTCCCGGGAGAGCCGCAGAAGACGGAGTTTGTTCGCGACGTAGGACTGGCTGCACGACAGCCGCGCCGCCGCTTTTTCCTGGGTCAGCCCGCACTGTTCTATCAGAGCGCGGATCGCCTCCGCTTCCTCGAAGAAGTTCAGATCCTCCCGCTGGACGTTCTCGATCAGCGCAAGCTCCGCCGCCGACGTGTCATCCGCGTCACGGACGACGCAGGGGACCCGGACGAGCCCCGCGAGAGAGGCGGCGCGGAAACGCCTCTCCCCGGCGATAAGCTCGTATTTTTCTCCGCGTCGCCGCACGATAAGCGGCTGGAGGACCCCGTTGCGCTTGATGCTGTCGGAAAGGGCGAGAAGGGACTCCCGCGGGAAGGATTTTCTCGGCTGGGCGGGATTCGGGTCGATCAGATCCACGGATATGTATTTTATCTCTTCGTTTTTTGTGTTTTCCATCTTTTATCTCCTCCGTTATGTCGTCTGGCGCCAATGATACATCTTCGATCCCGCAAAACGTGGCGCACCGCGCCGGAGAATCAGGGCTTTTTTGAGCCGATCGGGTCGTTTCGGCTTAAAAATCCCATAAAATAGGCGAAATATATAAATATTACCAAAAAAAAGGACGGAGAGCGGCGGTCGCGGCGCGAAGTAATAATTTGTCGCACCTTGACTTTTACCGTCGCATCGCGTATAATAAATCCGGACATATTTTTCAAAAACGGACCGGAGAAGACAGGGGAAAATGGAAATAGTATTGACAGTCATCAGACTGCTCGGCGGACTTGCGCTCTTCCTTTACGGGATGCGGCTCATGAGCGGCAGTCTGAAAGAAAGCTCGTCCGGAAAGCTGAAATCGGTCATGGAGCGCATGACCAACAATCCCGTAAAGGCGTTTTTGCTGGGCATGGCGGTGACGGCGGTGATCCAGTCGTCCACGGCGTGCATCGTCATCACCTCGGGACTTGTCGCCGCGGAGATCATCTCTCTCCGTCAGTCTCTCGGCATCATCATCGGAGCCAACGTGGGCACCACCGTGACCGGGCAGATAATCCGTCTGCTCGACGTCAAGTCCGAGAATTCGGTGCTCCGGTTTTTCCAGCCGGAGACGCTGGCGCCTATCGCGCTTATTATCGGCATCGTTCTGATAATGTTCGTCCATTTCAAGAAATCCGACGTTGTCGGACACATTTCCCTGGGATTCGGCATCCTGTTCACGGGGCTTCTCAACATGACTGCCGCCGTCAGCGGTCTCAGCGACGTGCTGGGCAACCTGTTTTCAAATCTCGGTCACAATCCTTTCCTCGCGTATCTGTCCGGCGCGGGAGTCGCGTTCGTCCTGCAGAGTTCTTCCGCCACCATCGGTATCCTGCAGGCGTTTTCTATGCACTTGAGTCTGCCTTTTTCCACGATATATATAGTTCTGGTCGGGATTTACCTCGGCGACTGCGTGACCACCGCCATCGTCTGCTCCATCGGGGCGAAGGCTGATTCGCGCCGCGTCGGTCTG
>CACXCL010000046.1 GCA_902766115.1 uncultured Ruminococcus sp. | reverse complement strand
CTCGAGGAACCGGCCTATCTCCTCGACGGCAAGCTCCCGGTCCATGGGGATTATGACTCCGCCCGAGGCGAGCACCGCCAGGTATACCGTGAACCACTGAGGCGACGTCTCGCCGATGACGGCGACCTTCGCGCCGGAGAGCCCCGCGTCGCGCAGTCCCGCGGCGGCGGCCTTCACGTCACGCTCGAAGTCTCCGTAGGTCACGTCGTGCAGGACGCGACTCTTGTCGAAGTACGAGAAAAGGGTCCTCTCCCCGTGATCCTTTATGATGGAAAGCAGTTCCAGCACGTCGTAAGCGGGCTGAAATATTCTTTTGGTCTTCGGCTTTTTGTGAACTCTGACTCTGATTTTTTTGTTGTTCATGATCAGAACGGCCTCTTTCCGGAATAATAATCATAATATGATCGGACGCCTGCGGAAGGCGGCGCACATACGATCAGTCTATCATATCACAAAACGCCGTTTTTGTCAATCTCAAATCGCCGTTTCCGGAAAATGGCGGCGGGACCCGCGAAAAAAATCCGGCGGATCCGGAACAATAAAAAACGGACCCGTCATTGACTCGGAGGGCTCCGTGTGTTACAATGTATGTCGGTCATTGACGAAAAAAGGTCTGCGAAAGGTGAAAAGCATGGTCATAGATAAAACAGGAGCTGTCGTGGCGTACCGCTGTCCGAAGTGCGGGATGACGGTGAAAAGCGTGGTGGGGATCTTCAGCCTCACCGCGGACGCGGTGACGCTGAAATGCCCCTGCGGCGGCTCGAAGATGGATATACAGTATACGAAGGATAAAAAGGTGCGCCTCAGCGTGCCCTGTTTTCTCTGCCCGAACCCCCATACCTACACGCTGTCCCGCTCGGTCTTCACCGGAGAGGGGGCTGTTGGGATCACCTGCCCTTACTCCGGCGTGGAGATATGCTTCATCGGGGACGGGGACGACGTTTCGCGGCGTATCGAGGAATCCGACCGGGAGCTCCGGGAGCTTCTCGGCGACGCCGGCGTTGGCGATCTCGATAAACTGAACGAAGGCGAGCGCACCCTCACCGACCCGCAGGTGCTGGAGATCGTGACCTACGTGATCCATGAGCTCCGGGACGAGGGAAAGCTGTTCTGCGGATGCGAGGACGGCGGAGACTACGAGGTGGAGATCGGCGACGACAGCGTCACCGTCCGGTGCAAAAAATGCGGCAGGAGCGCCACGGTCCCGGCGAACAGCGTCACCGCCGCCCACGCCTTCCTCAACGCCGACAGCCTGACCCTGACGTGACACAAAAACTCCCGTCGCAGAAGATCCGTTGCCTGCGGCGGGATCCATAAAGCCGGTTACCCAAAATACTCAGACGGGAGGATCTACATATATGATGGGACCGCCCCCACGCGGATTCATGGGCAGAAGCCCCCTGACAGACGACGAAAAAGCGAATCGCCCGAAGGTGACGAAAAAACTTCTCGGGCGGGTCTTTTCCTATCTTCTGCCGTACAAGTGGCAGATGGCGGTCGTACTGTTCTGCATCCTGATTTCCTCCGTTCTCGGCCTTCTTCCCTCCGTGCTGACGGGCAAGATCGTCGACGACGGTCTTATCGGGAGAAACCTCAAAGCCCTTATCACCCTCATCCTGATCTCTCTCTGCGTATCGCTGGGATCTAATCTCATAAGAGTGGCGGAGAGCTACCTCAACCACTGGATCTCGCAGCATATTTCCTACGATATGCGCAACAAGATGTTCGCCCATCTGACGAAGATGTCGCAGAGATTCTTCACCTCCAGCAATCAGGGCGACATTATCACGAGGATGACCAGCGACATCTCCGGCGTGGAGCACGTGATCTCCAACACCTTCACGTCGGTACTGTCGAACACGGTGACGCTTGCAGCCGCCGTGGTCGTCATGTTCCGGAAAAACTGGATCCTCGCCCTTGTAGGGATCGTGATCGTACCGCTCTTTACCATACCGACGCGGCTCGCCGGCAGGACCAGATGGAAGTTGACCCGTGAGGCACAGGAGGCCAACGACGAGATCAACGGCATCCTTAACGAGACCATGTCCGTCAGCGGCCAGCTTTTGGTCAAACTCTTTGGCCGCGAGAAATACGAAAACGAGAGATACCGCCGCGCCAACGGACGGATGATAAGACTCAACATCAAGGAGAGAATGGCGGGCCGCTGGTTCATGGTCGTCATCGAGACTATTTCGTCGGTGGGGCCGATGCTCCTCTATCTGGTGGGCGGGGTACTGATGATGAAGTACGGGCAGGACCTGACCGTAGGCGATATCACAGTTCTCGTCACCCTCCTCGGCAGGATGTACGGCCCGGTCAACTCTCTTCTCAATATCCAGGTCGAGTGGATCCGGTCCATGGCTCTGTTCACGAGGATTTTCGAATATTTCGACATGCCCGTGGAGATCGAGAACGCCCCGGACGCCGTTACCCCGGCCGGAACGGACGGAAGCGTGAGCTTCAGGGACGTGAGATTCTCCTATAACGAGGAGAGGGAGATCCTGAAAGGCGTGTCATTTGAACTTGAACACGGTAAATGCGTCGCGGTTGTCGGTCCGTCCGGGTCTGGCAAGTCCACGCTGATCTCGCTTATCCCGCGACTCTACGACGCCACGGCGGGCGAGGTAAGATTCGGCGGCACGGACGTGCGTCGGCTCGACCTCGGTTTCCTGCGCGCGAACGTGGGGATCGTGAGTCAGGACACCTACCTCTTCAACGGAACGATACGCGACAACCTGCTTTATTCGAAGCCGGACGCCACCGAGGAGGAAATGATCGAGGCTTGCCGCAAAGCGAACATCATGGATTTCATCGAAAAATGCCCCGACGGATTCGACACCGTGGTAGGGAACCGCGGACTGAAACTGTCGGGCGGCGAGAAGCAGCGAGTGTCTATCGCACGGGTGCTCCTGAAGGACCCGGCGCTGCTGATCTTCGACGAGGCAACGTCCTCGCTTGACTCCATCTCCGAGGCGAAGATCCAGAATGCGATCGATCCGATCATCGAGTCGAGGACCAGCATCCTTATTGCTCACCGGCTGTCCACAATTCTCGCCGCGGACGAGATACTCGTTCTCAGCGACGGAGTGATAACCGAGCGCGGAACTCACGAGGAGCTGGTGGGGCGCGGAGGCGTTTATACAGAGCTTTACGAAACGCAGTTCAAGAAAGGGGCGATCCCCGGGGACGCGACGGATAAGCACAAAAAAGTCATGCCTTGACAAACATACTCAAAAACCGCCTCCCGGCGGTTTTTGAGTCCCCGTTTCGTTGTGGTGTTCCCGCATATCTTTTGCAACAACGCAGAGTATCCCGCATAGTATAATATCAGGGCGAGGGCGGGAGCTGTGCGCCGCCTGCGCCCTTCCGGGGCACGCCCCGCGCGGTACCCGGGAAATACTGTAAAAAGCAAAGGAATACGCCATGGGATGCCTGTGTAATCTTCTTGACAACGAGAACCT
>CACXCL010000045.1 GCA_902766115.1 uncultured Ruminococcus sp. | reverse complement strand
TTTTCCCGAGCTTGCGTCCTTTTCCCTTGACGTCGGCAGGGCAAACGATCCATCCTTCGTCCTTTACCCGCGCAACTACGTCCGGAACAACGCTTTCTTCTCAAATAAGCAGCAGGACGTGAACGCCGGGGACGGATACGGCGTCTTCGAGGGCAACCGGTGCTTCAAGCTTTCCGAGAACCCGTGTTTCGTAAATCCGTCCGCGGGCGACTACCGTATCGTCGAGGGATCGGGTTTTCCGGATATTGAATTTGAGAAGATCGGACGTTATTGACCCGATCGAAACAATAGACACACGCCGAAAAACAAGCCGTGGACGTCGTTCCGCGGCTTTTTCGCCGCCGCTGCGAGCGTCGCCGTAAAAAATCACAAAAAAGAGGTGAAATCGAGCGAAATTTTCTACTCTCCGTCACGGCCGTTCCGCGTCTGTTTTCCTTGACAGCCGCCGCCGTTTTATGGTACAATATTTCCGTAAATAAACGTAGCGGGAGGCGGCCCATGGAGCGTGTTAGAAGATTGCCCGGCATTGATCCCTCCCATAGTGCCCCTTCGGCGGCAGAGGTGCGGGATGAGTGCCTCTTCTCCCCCGACTCCCGCCCTGCGTCCTCCCCCGAAAACAAATATGCCGTATTCCCCGGTTTTGTCGATGTGCACGTGCATCTGAGAGAACCGGGGTTTTCTTATAAAGAAACGGTGCTGACCGGTACCCTCGCCGCCGCGGCGGGCGGTTATACCGACGTGTTCCCCATGCCCAACGTGTCCCCGGTGCCGGACTCCGCCCCCCATCTTGAAGAAACGCTCAGGGCGGCGCGGGACGGCGTCGTGCGTGTTCATCCCTACGGCTCCCTCACGGTCGCCGAGGCGGGAGAGACCGTCTCGGATCTTGAAGGAATGGCGGACAGCGTCGTCGCCTTCTCCGACGACGGAAGGGGCGTACAGGACGACTCCGTCATGAGAGAAGCCATGCGCCGCGCGGCCGCCCTCGGCAAGGTGGTCGCCGCCCACTGCGAGGTGAACGGACTGCTCCGCGGCGGCTATATCCACGACGGCGCCTACGCCCGGGAGCACGGTCACCGGGGCATCTGCTCCGAGAGCGAGTGGCGCGAGGTGGAGCGGGATATAAGGCTCGCACGTGAGACCGGATGCGCGTTCCACGTGTGCCACGTCTCGACGAAGGAGAGCGTGGAGCTGATCCGCCTGGCAAAGGCCGACGGCGTGGACGTCACCTGCGAGACCGCGCCGCATTATCTTCTGCTGGACGACTCGCGCCTCATCGAAAGCGGGGATTTCAAGATGAATCCGCCTCTCCGTGACAGGACCGACAGAGAGGCGCTGATCGCCGGAGTCCTGGACGGGACGATAGACATGATCGCCACGGATCACGCGCCTCACTCGGCGGAGGAAAAATCTCGGGGGCTGCGCGACAGTCTCATGGGAGTGGTGGGACTGGAGACCGCGTTCCCGGCGCTGTACACGGGGCTCGTCAGAGCGGGGATCGTCCCGATGGAACGGATCATCCGCATGATGACCTCCGCTCCGGCGGAGCGGTTCGGGATCGTCCGGGATCCCAATACCAATTACTGCGTGTGGGATCTCACAGAGGAGTACGAGATAGACCCGGAGAGGTTCCTCTCCAAGGGAAGAAGCACCCCGTTCAGGGGGATGAAAGTTTTCGGCAAATGTAAAATGACGGTCTGCGACGGGAAAATCGTGTGGAAAGACAAGGATTTCGACCCGTCGGAGATCATCAAAAGGTAGATGACATGGAACAGAGAATACTGACTGTTGAAAAAAACGAGCGGCTGACGGCGGACGTGTTCCGCCTTGTCCTCCGCGGCGACGTCGCCGCGGTGACGACGCCGGGCCAGTTCGTCAATCTGAAGATCGAAGGGCTTTTCCTCCGCCGCCCCATCTCCGTCTGCGATAAGGGCGACGGTGTGATAACGCTGGTCTTCAAGGTGGTGGGCGAGGGTACTTCCAGAATGGCGGAGATCGCCCCCGGAGCGGAGATCGACGTCCTGTGTGGTCTCGGCAACGGCTATTCGTCGGATAGATCGGGAGACAGGCCCCTCCTTATCGGCGGCGGCGTCGGCGTGCCGCCTCTGTTCTGGCTTTGCAGAACGCTTGTGGGCGAGGGAAAACGCCCGTCGGTGATCATGGGATTCAACACGGCGGACGAGATATTCATGGAGGACGATTTCCGCTCGCTGGGCGTCCCCGTGACCGTGACCACGGCGGACGGCAGCCGCGGCCTGCGCGGCTTCGCCACCGACGCCATGGCGGGTATGGATTATACATACTTTTACACCTGCGGACCGCTTCCGATGCTTCGCGCCGTGGATCGCACAGCGAAGGGAGACGGCGAGTTCAGCTTCGAGGAGCGGATGGGATGCGGGTTCGGAGCCTGCATGGGATGTACTCACAAGACGAAGAAGGGCTACGTCCGCATCTGCCGGGAGGGTCCTGTGCTGAGAAGGGAGGACGTGATATGGTGAAGACTGCGGTCGACCTCTGCGGGATCTCCCTGGACAACCCGGTGATCCCCGCCAGCGGGACCTTCGGCTTCGGGTACGAGTTCGCGGAGCTTTACGATATAAACTGCCTCGGCACGATCTCGATAAAGGGGACTACGGTCGAAGAAAGGTTCGGCAATCCCACGCCCCGCATCGCGGAAACGCCGTCGGGGATGCTCAACGCCGTGGGGCTTCAGAATCCCGGCGTGGACCGGGTGATCTCGGAGGAGCTGCCGAGACTTGCAAAAGTTTTCTCAAAGCCGGTCATGGCAAACGTCAGCGGTTTCTCCGTCTCCGACTTCGCCGCCGCCTGCGAGAGACTCGACGGCGTGGAGCAGATCGGATGGATCGAGGTCAATATAAGCTGTCCCAACGTCCACGGAGGGGGCATGGCGTTTGGAACGACGCCCGGCGGCGCCTCCGAGGTCACGGGGGCGGTGCGCCGGGTGACGAAAAAACCGTTGATCGTGAAACTCTCCCCCAACGTCACCGACGTGGCGGAGATCGCGAGAGCGGCGGAAGCGGCGGGCGCCGACGGGGTGTCGCTGATCAACACGCTGCTCGGGATGAGAATAGACCTGAGAGAGAGAAAGCCGCTTCTCGCCAACAGGACAGGAGGCCTCTCGGGACCCGCGGTAAGGCCTGTGGCGGTGCGTATGGTCTGCGAAGTGTACGACGCGGTGAAGATCCCCGTGGTCGGCATGGGCGGGATCGTCTCCGCCGAGGACGTGATCGAGTTCATGCTTGCGGGCGCCTCCGCCGTGGAGGTGGGCGCGGCGAATCTCACGGATCCGTTCACCTGCCGGGATATTGTGAGGGACCTGCCCCGGGCCATGGAAAAATACGGGATCGACGATCTTGCTGATATTATCGGAGGAGCGCACTGATGGGACGCGACGTCATAATTGCATGTGATTTTCCGGGACGGGAGGAGACCCTCCGTTTCCTTGACCGGTTCGAGGGGCGAAAGCCCTATGTGAAGATAGGCATGGAGCTGTTCTACTCCGCCGGACCTCTGATTGTCCGGGAGATCAAGGAGAGAGGACACAAGGTATTCCTTGATCTCAAGCTCCACGACATACCGAACACGGTCCGCCGCTCCATGGCGGCGCTCAGGGATCTTGGTGCGGACATGGTGAATCTCCACGCCGCCGGCGGCACTGCCATGATGGAGGCGGCGGTGGAGGGGCTGACCAGACCCGACGGAACGAGGCCGATACTGATCGCGGTGACGATGCTCACGTCCATCGACGGCGAGCGGATGAGAGATGAGCTGCTCATCGACCGGCCTCTTGCCGAGGTGGTGGCGGAATACGCGAGGAACGCGAAGAAGTCCGGACTCGACGGGGTAGTCTGCTCGCCGCTGGAGGCGGCGGCGGTTCACGGAAGCTGCGGAGACGGCTTTCTCACCGTGACGCCGGGTATCAGGTTCGCCGATTCCGAAAAAGGGGATCAGGCGCGGATCACCACGCCGGAGAGGGCGAGAGAACTCGGCTCAGACTACATAGTTGTGGGCCGCGCGGTCACGGGAGCGGACGATCCCGAGGCGGCGTACGGAAGATGCGTTCGCGGGTTTTGCGACAAATAACGGAGGATAAAATGAGTATCGATATAAGAATTGCGGAAGACCTTCTGAAGATCGGAGCGGTGTTTCTGAGACCCGACGAGCCCTTTACCTGGGCAAGCGGGATAAAGAGCCCCGTCTACTGCGACAACAGGCTGACTCTCTCCGCTCCGTCCGTCAGGATCGACGTGGAGGAGGGGCTGGCCGATCTGGTGAACGAGAACTACCCCGACGCGGAGATCCTGATGGGCACGTCCACGGCGGGCATCGCCCACGCGGCGATCGTGGCTCATCTGCTGGGACTTCCCATGGGGTACGTCAGAGGCGGAGCCAAGGATCACGGCAGGCAGAACAGGATAGAGGGAAAACTCACCCCGGGTCAGAAGACCGTGGTGGTGGAGGACCTGATCTCCACCGGAGGATCGGTCATCGAGACGGTGGAGGCGCTCCGCGACGCGGGAGCGGACGTGCTGGGCGTAGTCAGCATCTTCACCTACGGCATGAAAAAAGGGATAGAACGGCTCGCCGCGGCGAACGTGAAAAACATCAGCCTCACCAACTTCGACGCGGTGGTGCGCCGCGCCGCCGAAACCGGGTATATCAGGAAACAGGACGTGGGAAGACTGCTCCGGTTCCGGGACGACCCGTCGGACGAGAGCTGGATCGCGGCGGGAAAATAAAGAAGATACCAAAGGAGGGGCGACACCTGAATGAGAAGCCTTATCGACATAACGGAACTTGATCTCGGCGAAGTAGACGCTCTCATCGCCAAAGCAGAGGACATAATCGAGCGCCCGGGCGAGTACGCGGACAAATGCCGGGGGAAGAAGCTGGCGACTCTGTTCTACGAGCCGTCCACCCGCACCCGCCTCAGCTTCGAGGCGGCAATGTATGAGCTCGGGGGCAACGTGCTCGGATTCTCCGAGTCACAGTCGTCGTCCGCCGCCAAGGGCGAGAGCGTGGCGGACACCGCGAAGACGGTGAGCTGCTACGCGGACATCATCGCCATGCGCCACCCGAAGGAGGGAGCTCCTCTTGTGGCGTCGAGGAACGCCTCGATACCGGTGATAAACGCCGGCGACGGCGGTCACAACCATCCGACGCAGACTCTGACCGATCTCCTCACCATAAAAAAGGAGAAGGGACGGCTCGGCGACCTTGTCGTCGGTCTCTGCGGCGATCTGAAGTTCGGCAGGACGGTCCATTCGCTGATTTCCGCACTGTCCCGGTACGGCGGGATAAAGTTCGTGCTGATCTCCCCGGCGGAGCTTAAGATACCGGGCTACGTGAGGCAGGGCGTCCTGGAAAAGAACGGGATCCCTTATGAGGAGACGACGGATCTCGACGGCTCCATCGGAAAACTCGACATCCTTTACATGACGAGAGTCCAGCGGGAGCGGTTCTTCAACGAGGAGGACTACCTGAGGCTCCGCGACAGCTACATTCTCACCCCGCAGAAGATGAAATCGGCGCGGGACGACATGATCGTCATGCACCCGCTCCCCCGCGTCAACGAGATAAGCCCGGAGATCGACTCCGATCCCCGAGCCTGCTACTTCAGGCAGGTCATGTACGGCAAGTATATCAGAATGGCGCTTATTCTGATGCTCCTCGGCATCGACTGAGCGGAAAGGCGGCGCAGAATGAATATAGATTCCATCAAAGAAGGCATCGTCATAGACCACATCACGGCGGGCAGAGGAATGACGCTTTACCGCCTGCTGGGACTTGACGATCTCGACTGCTCCGTGGCGATAATCAAAAACGTCCCCAGCCGGAAAATGGGGAAGAAGGACATCATCAAGATCGACTCCGACATCGGCGTCGACACGGACGTGCTCGGGTACGTTGACCCCGGCGTCACCGTGGACGTGATCCGCGGAGGCAAGGTCGTCGAAAAGAAGAAGATCGAGCTGCCGGAGGTACTCACGGGCGTCATAAAATGCACAAATCCCCGGTGCATCACCTCAACGGAAGAGAATCTTCCGCAGATATTCAGGCTCAGCGACCCTGCGGGTCCGGTATACAGATGCGCCTACTGCGAGGCAAGGGCGAAGGATCACGGTTCAAACTGACGGGAGGATAAGAAAATGAAAAAAGTCGGGATCATCATGGGAAGCACGAGCGATCTTCCCGTAGTGGAAAAAGCGATCAACGTTCTGAAGGATCTCGGGATCCCATACGAAGTTCACGTTTTCTCCGCGCACCGCACGCCGGACGAGGCGCGGAACTTCAGCAGATCGGCGCGAGACAACGGTTTCGGCGTCATAATCGCCGCCGCCGGTATGGCGGCGCACCTGGCGGGCGCCGTTGCGGCGAACACCACCCTGCCGGTGATCGGGATCCCCGTAAAGTCAGCGGCGTTCGGCGGTCTTGACGCTCTCCTGTCCACGGTGCAGATGCCGTCCGGCATCCCCGTGGCGACGGTGGCGGTGGACGGCGCCGCCAACGCGGGCTACCTTGCGGCGGAGATCATCGCCGTCACGGACGACGCGGTCCGTGCGGCGCTGGAGGCAAAAAGGGAAGCGTCGAGAGCGGACGTTCTGAAAAAGAACGAAGAGATCGCAAAACTCTGACACAGTCAAAAATTAAGCTTCACATAAAAGAAAGGACGAGAGAAAATGGAGAAGAGAGAGCAGATCTACGAGGGAAAAGCGAAAAAGGTATTCAGCACCGACGACCCGAATCTGGTCGTCGTGGAATACAAGGACGACGCCACGGCGTTCAACGGTCTCAAGAAGGGGACCATCGCCGGCAAGGGCGTGATAAACAACCGGGTCTCCAACCACATGATGCGGATGCTTGAAAAAGAGGGCGTTCCCACTCACCTTGTCGAGGAGATCTCCGAGCGCGAGACAGTGGTGAAGAAAGTTCAGATCGTGCCCCTCGAGGTCATCATCAGGAACATCTCCGCCGGCTCCTTCTCGAAGAAGTACGGAGTCGAGGAGGGTATCGTGTTCGACGAGCCCACCATCGAATTCTCCTACAAGAACGACGAGCTCGGGGACCCGCTGATCAACTCCTACCACGCGCTGGCGCTGAAGCTCGCCACCAAGGAGGAGATCGCGCGGATCAAGGAACTGGCGTTCAAGGTGAACGACGTGATGAAGGCGTACCTTCTGACCCTCGGCATCAAGCTGGTGGACTTCAAGCTCGAGTTCGGCAGGCTTCCGGACGGCACCGTCGTCCTGGCGGACGAGATCTCTCCCGACACCTGCCGTTTCTGGGACAGCGAGACGAACGAAAAACTTGACAAGGACCGTTTCAGAAGAGACCTCGGAGGCGTTGAGGACGCCTACAACGAGATCATGAGAAGACTGATGGGCGA
>CACXCL010000044.1 GCA_902766115.1 uncultured Ruminococcus sp. | reverse complement strand
GCAGATCGTCGAACTGAAGGAGGTCCAGCTTTCATGCCGGATCGACAAGCATGACTTCGACACCAAGGCGGGCAGAGCGAAAAAGTTTCTTGACAGCGGCAACAAGGTACGAGTGAGCCTTAGGTTCAAGGGACGTGAGATCGCCCATCCCGAGATAGGCGAGGAGATGCTTGAACGCTTTGCCGAGGCGGTCTCGGAATCGGGTTCAATTGAAAAGAAGCCGAAGCTCGAGGGCCGTCAGATGATCATGTTCATTTCACCTTTGAAAAAATAACTCCCGAAGCCGCGGCTTTGGAAAACACAATCATGTGCTGCCGCACAGCGGCTCACTGCTTATTGAAAGGACAAACAAAATGGGAAAAATCAAGACACACAAGGCGTCGGCTAAAAGAGTCCACGTAACCGCTACCGGCAAGATCAAGGTCTTCCACGGCGAACACAGGCACAATCTCGGACAGAAGACGCAGAAGAGAAAGAGACACCTCCGCAGCGGACAGATCCTCAGCCCGGCAATGACAGCCAACTACAAGCGGCTCGTCGGCAAGGACTGAGACAGTACAACTTCAAGGAAAGGAATAACTGAAAATGGCAAGAGTAAAAGGCGCGCTCATGACGCGTAAAAGAAGAAATAGAGTTCTGAAGGCCGCAAAGGGTTACTGGGGATCAAAGAGCAAGCACTTCAAGATGGCGAAGCAGGCCGTGATGAAGAGCGGAAACTACGCTTACATCGGCCGCAAGCAGAAGAAGAGAGACTTCCGCGCGCTGTGGATCACGCGTATCTCCGCACAGGCTAAGGCCTGCGGTATAAACTACTCCCAGCTCATGCACGGTCTGAAGCTGGCGGGCGTCGATCTGAACCGCAAAATGCTCTCTGAGATCGCAGTGGCTGACAAGGACGCTTTCGCGGCGATCGTCGAGAAGGCAAAAGCGGCGTTATAAGTCAAAATCAGGGTGTTGCACGCACGCGCAACACCTTTTGACGTATTATATCGGATTTCGTTATGGAAGAAAAAGCGATATGCCGGGGAATAGCCGGCAGACTTGTGACTTCGAGATCGAACAGGGATGTTGTCGCGATATCGAAGCTCCGGGACGGGAAATACCGGCGGCAGACCGGAGTTTTTCTCTGTGAAGGGGAAAAACTGTTCGAAGAGGCTTTCCTTTTCGGCAGACCGAAGACGGTGTGCCTGCGCCGGGAGAGCGTCGATACTCTGTCGGAGAAGACGGTGCGTTATCTGGCGGATCAGTCCCTTGCGGGTAAGATCGTGTTCCTGTCCGATCCGGCATTCGAAAAGATCACGACGGAGAGATCTCCCGAGGGGATCATATGTGTCTCCGCTTTTCCCGAGGGGTTCGTGAGTTCCTCTCCCGACGGGGCGGTATCTCTGTCGGCGGGGAAGAGAACTATGATGCTGGATTCCGTGCGGGATCCCGGAAACGTGGGAACGATCCTTCGTTCCGCCGCGGCGTTCGGCTTTGAAAACGTGATCCTTCTTTCCTGCGCCGATCCCTTGAGCCCTCGCGCGCTCAGAGCGTCAATGGGGGCGGTTTTCAGGGTCGGACTTGTCGAGATCACGGACGGCGCGGCCTTCGGGCGTATGATCCGGGATGCGGGCAGACGTCTCGTCTGCGCTTCTCCCGGTGACGGCGCGGAAACGCTGGGCGAGGGAGAGATAAGACCCGACGACGTGGTCGTGATCGGCAACGAGGGACACGGCGTCTCGGACGAGGTGCTCGGCGCGGCGTCGACATATCTCAGGATCCCCATGACGGAAACGAGCGAAAGTCTCAACGCTTCGGCGGCAGCGGCGGTGATCCTTTGGGAATACTCAAAGCTGCGTGACAGCCGGCAAAATAAACCGGACGGTGAAAAGAATTGAAAGACGACAGACTATACTGGGTCTGGCTTGCCGAGAGCGCGGGCAAAGGAAGCGCACTCGCAGTCAAACTCATCAACATTTTCGGCAGCGCGGGGAAGTTGTATTCGGTATCTCCCGACGCGATAAACGAGAAAGACACGCCGTCTCTCTCCAGAAAGGAGATCGAAAAGGCAAGGCGGATCCTTCAGACCAGGAACCTGTCCGTCGCTGAGGAGATAGCGGCGAAAGCCGAGGCTCACGGCCAGCGGATAGTGACTCCCGCGGACGAGGATTTTCCGAAGAGTCTGCTCAATCTGCGCGACGCGCCCATGGCGCTCTACGTTCTCGGGAAGATGCCGAGATTTGACCGCGACCTCGCGGTCTCAGTCGTGGGCACCAGAAAGATGACCGACTACGGCAGGGACGCCGCGTTCTCCATAGGTTACGGTCTCGGAGCCGGCGGAGCCATCGTCGTCAGCGGGATGGCTCTCGGAGCCGATTCCATGGCTATGACCGGCGCGATCATGGCGGGCGGAGCCACGGTGGCGGTCCTCGGCGGAGGCGCCGACGTGATCTACCCGAAGGATCACAGGGATCTTTACTACACCATATTGAAGAGCGGATGCGTCATTTCCGAATATCCGCCGGAAACTCCGATATTCGGAGGGCAGTTCCCGGTGAGAAACCGGATAATCAGCGGCCTTTCCCCCGCTACTGTGGTCGTGGAGGCGGACGAGGGCAGCGGCGCCCTCATCACCGCCCGTCACGCCGCGTATCAGGGCAGGACGGTCTTTGCCGTGCCCGGTCAGATCGGCACGTTCGGCTCAGAGGGTACGAACGGCCTGCTGAAGGAGGGCGCTCTTATCGCCACGTCTGCCGAAGACGTGCTCTCCGAGTACGAGTTCACTTTCCCTCGCTCGGTCAGCATAAAAGCCGCACGCGCGGCGATAAAGGATATCGACATGAGCACGTATGCCGCCGAGTCCATGGAGCGTCTCCGCGTCATGGCAAGGGGCAGGAACAACTACTACGGGACGAGCGTTTACGGCGGCAAGGGTCACGGCGTGAAGAAGAGCAGGGATGACGCCGCCGAAAACGTCAGGATGGGCGACGAGGCTCCGGAGACCCCGGGATTCGTCAAAGTAAAGAGGGACCCTCCTCCTCCTGAGAACGGCTCCCCGAGACGGATCGACTTCGATATGCTCGACGAGATCAACATGAAGGTCTACGAGCTCATGACTCCCGACGTTCCGGTTGCCCCGGACGAGCTTGTGAGCCCGGATCTCCCCATAAGCGACGTGCTGAGTTCGCTCTCGCTCCTTGAGATCGCCGGAGCAGTGGAAGCGGGCGCGGGAGGCTATTTCCTGCGCAGGAGTTCGGACGGAGACGACGGGATCACATCACTCACGGATGAATGAAATACGGAAGGAAAACGCTTTCCGACCGGTTAATAACAGAAAACGAAAGGGTTTGACTGAGATGCATAATCTTGTAATAGTTGAGTCGCCCGCAAAGGCGCATACCATAAAGAGTTACCTCGGATCGGGCTACAAAGTAGTAGCGTCGAAGGGTCACGTCCGCGACCTTCCGAAATCGTCGCTGGGTATCGACGTTGACAACGGATTCGAGGCACATTATATCAATATCAGAGGCAAGGGCGATCTTATAAAGGATCTTAAAAAAGACGCCAAGAACGCGGACAAGATATTCCTCGCGACCGACCCGGACCGCGAGGGAGAGGCCATTTCCTGGCACCTTGCCGCGGCGCTTGAGATACCTGAAGGAAAGTCAAAGAGGATCACCTTCAACGAGATCACTAAGACCGCGGTGAAGGACGCCATAAAGAAACCCCGCGATATCGATATGGACCTTGTCAACGCACAGCAGGCACGCCGTATCGTCGACCGTATCGTGGGCTATAAACTGAGCCCGTTCCTCTGGAAGACCGTAAGAAGCGGTCTTTCCGCGGGGCGCGTACAGTCCGTCGCCACAAGGATCATCGTCGAGAGGGAAAACGAGATCAGGAACTTCGACCCGAAGGAATACTGGACGGTGGAAGCGGATCTCACGACTTCAGGGGGTAAGAATTTCCGCGCCTCTTTCTTCGGAATGGCGGGAGACGACGCCAAACGGGAGCTCCACACCGGAGCCGAGGCAGCTGAGGTCGCGCGTGCTGCCGAGACCAACCCCTTTGTGGTACGGGACGTCAAGAAGGGGAGAAAGATAAAGAACCCCGCGCCCCCGTTCACCACGTCCACCCTTCAGCAGGAGGCGTCCCGAAAGCTGAACTTCCAGTCTCAGCGGACGATGCGCGTGGCGCAGGAGCTTTACGAAGGGATCAACCTCGGCGCAGATCTCGGCGGCACCCAGGGCCTTATCACCTACATGAGGACGGACAGCCTTCGCGTCGCAGACGAGGCAAGAGAGGCCGCAAAGGAATATATCACAGAGAAATTCGGTCCGCAGTTCTATCCCGACAAGCCGAGGATCTATAAGTCCCGTTCCAATTCTCAGGACGCGCACGAGGCGGTCAGACCGTCGAATCCTGCCCTTGACCCCGCGACGGTAGAGGGATTCCTCAGCCCGGACCAGAACAAGCTCTATCGCCTTATCTGGAACAGATTCATGGCAAGTCAGATGGCGGGAGCGGAGCTTTCCACGGTACAGACAGACATTCTCTGCGGCGAATATCTCTACCGCGCCAGCGGTTATTCCGTGGTGTTTGCGGGATTCATGTCTCTGTACGAGGAATCAACGGATGATGACGAGAACGAGGAAAACACCATGCTTCCCTCTATCACCCAGGGGGAGAAGCTTCATGCAAACTCTGTGACACCGAATCAGCATTTCACCGAACCTCCGGCAAGATACACGGAGGCGTCGCTCATCAAATTCCTCGAGGAGAAGGGCATCGGACGACCCAGCACCTATACGCCTATCATTACCATCATCCTGTCGAGAGGGTACGTCGAAAGAGACGGCAAGTCCCTGAAGCCCACGCCGCTGGGCGAGGTCATCACCAGGATCATGGTGGAGAAATTCCCCGATATAGTGGACTATAAATTCACCGCCTCCATGGAAGACAAGCTTGACGGCGTGGAGCACGGCTCCGTGCCGATGCTCACCGTTCTCGGCGATTTCTACTCCGACTTCAGCAAGGAGCTTGACGAGGCGCAGAACACCCTCAGCCCCGGCGACATCGAGATCCCCGTGGAGGAAACGGATATCATCTGCGACAAGTGCGGCGCAAAGATGATCGTCAAAGAGGGAAAATACGGCAAGTTCGCCGCGTGCCCCAACTACCCGAAGTGCAAGAATACTCAGCCTCTTTTCAAAAAGAAGCCACAGCCGCCGAAGGAGCAGCCTGTGACCGGGCCCGCGATGAAATGCGACAAATGCGGCGCGGATATGGTCCTCAGGAACGGCCGGTACGGCAATTTCTGGGCGTGCTCCCGTTATCCCGAGTGCAAGAACACCAAACCGATCACCAAGGGAACCGGCGTCAGGTGTCCGGATTGCGGCGCGGAGATCGTCATAAAGTACGGCAAGGGCAGAAAGATGTTCTACAGCTGTGAGAAGTACCCCGAGTGCAAGTTCTCCTCGTGGGATATGCCCACAAACGAAAAGTGCCCGGTCTGCGGCGACATGCTTCTCCGCAAAAAAGGGAAGAACCAGCTCGTTTGCAGAAACGAGAAGTGCGGCTATAAGGCCGCCGGCACGGATAACCAAGAAGAAGGACAGGAATGAGACCTGACATGGGAATTACCGTGATCGGAGCGGGGCTCGCGGGATGCGAGGCTGCCGCGCAGGCGGCAAGGCTCGGCGTTCCGGTGACTCTCATCGAAATGAAGCCGGAAAAGAAGACGCCGGCTCACAAGTCCGACAAATTCTGTGAGCTCGTCTGCTCGAACTCACTCCGTTCCGCGGAGGTGACGAACGCCGCGGGCCTTCTGAAAGAGGAACTGCGGCGGATGGGTTCCCTCGTCATCGAGGCGTGCGACAAGACCCGCGTTTCCGCGGGCGGCGCGCTTGCGGTGGACCGGGAACTGTTTTCCGATTACGTGACGCGCCGCATCAGGGAGAATCCTCTGATCAACGTGGTCTCCCGGGAGGTGACAGAGATCCCCGGGGAAGGCGTCGCCGTTATCGCGACCGGTCCGCTCACGTCCGACGCACTGGCGGCTGATATCGTCCGTTACCGCGGTACCGGCGGACTCTGGTTCTATGACGCGGCGGCTCCGATCGTATCGTTCGACTCCGTCGACATGAGCCGCGCGTTCTTCGCCTCCCGTTACGGCAAAGGGACGCCGGACTATATCAACTGCCCCATGACCGAGGAGGAGTACCGTGCGTTTTACCGGGAACTGCTCAATGCAAAGACCGCCGAGCTCCATGAATTCGAAAAGCGTGATCTGCGCGTGTTCGAGGGATGTATGCCTGTCGAAGTCATGGCGCAAAGGGGAGAAGATACGCTCCGGTTCGGACCAATGAAGCCTGTGGGGATCAAAAATCCGGAAACGGGCGAATCGTATTACGCCGTGGTCCAGCTCAGACGGGAAAACGAGGAAGGGACCATGTTCAATATCGTCGGATTCCAGACTCACCTGACGTTTCCGGAGCAGAGACG
>CACXCL010000043.1 GCA_902766115.1 uncultured Ruminococcus sp. | reverse complement strand
GCTCACGACCTACCACTTTGACAGCGTCGCTCCGGATCAGGACTACCTCAACGCCATGTGCAACGGAAAGATATTCTACCTCGACAAAAGATGGGACGCCATGCCCAACAACGCGCGTCCGACGCAGGATGACCCGGGGCTCATTCATTACAACCTTTTCGAGAAACCCTGGTGCTACGACAACATTCAGTACGAGGACGTGTTCTGGAAATACGCCGAGGACTGCGGCTTCATCCGTGAGATAAGAGAACACAAGGAGAGCTACACCGACGAGCAGCGCGAGATCGACCGTGACGCCATGGGCGTTCTCGTCAGGAGATGCATGGAGATCCCGCTGACGGAGATCACTTTCAGGAAGCTTCATGAGAAAGGAGTCAGGATACGTCTATGATAATGAGCGAAGACAGAAAAACTGTCATAGAAAATATCAAAAAGTACGCCGAGACGGGGCAGTTCCACAATAAGGCGGAAGTCACCGATCCGGTACTCACTCCCGAACAGAACAGGGAGATCACGGAGAACTTTGTCGCCAACAGAAACAAGTTCACTTTCCGCACGAAATCGGCCGTTGCGACCGCCATCGCCAGAGTCGCGACAAAAAAGATAAATAAAACGACGGAGATCCGGGGACTCGAAAAGATCCCCGGGGACCTGGGCGGCTGCATCGTCACAAGCAATCACTTCAGCCCGCTGGAGAACACCGTGATTCGCCATATGCTGCACAAGCTCGGCAGAAAGAAGCTCGCCATCGTCAGTCAGACGTCGAACTTCGCCATGACCGGTCTCGTGGGCTTTCTCATGAATTATGCCAATACGGTGCCCATATCCTCGGAGCCGAGGTACCTGGCGAGAGACTTCATGTCACTGATGAAGGAGAAGATCGTCGACCGTGGCGAGGCTGTCCTTCTCTATCCCGAGCAGGAGCTGTGGTACAACTACCGCAAGCCCCGTCCCCCGAAAAACGGCGCCTACTTCTACGCTGCAAAGCTCGGCGCGCCCATTATTTCCTGCTTTGTCGAGATCGTCGATACCGACGAGGAAGACGCCGCGGACTTCAACAAAGTGAGATACGTTCTGCACGTGCTGGGGGTGCTCCGCCCCGATCCCGAAAAGACGGCGAGGGAGAACACGGAAGAGCTTGCCGGGAGGGACTACGAGCTTAAAAAAGAGTGCTACGAATCCGTTTACGGCAAAAAGCTCACCTACGCGTTTGAAAACTCCGACGTCGCAGGCTGGAAGGGCTCCCTATGAAAAAGAAGGAAGTGCGGTATTTTACCGACTTCACCGACGATTTCGAGGAGAGCGCCCGTCAGGACTTCGTTCTGCCGGAGGACTACCGGTGGGTGAGGAAAAGTCTCCCCGCCCGGTTCCTGTCCGCTGTGATATACGGTCTGGCGCTGTTTCTGTCGTGGTTTTACTGCCGCCTCTCCCTTCACCTTAAAGTGAGAGGGAGAAAAAAGCTGAAAAGCGCTTCCGGCGGCGTCTTCATCTTCGCCAACCATACCCAGCCGGTGGGAGACGTTTTCATCCCCGCTCACGCCGTGTTCCCGAGGCGGATCTATGTGGTGGTGAGCGCCGCAAACTACGGTATTCCGGTAATCGGGAAGATACTTCCCTATCTCGGCGCCCTGCCGGTGGCGGATTCCCTCAGCGGGATAAAAAAACTCAACGACGCGGTGAAGACGCGGATCTCGGAGGGTCGCCCGGTGGTGATCTACCCGGAGGCGCACGTGTGGAAATACTACACCGGCATCCGGCCGTTTCCCGATTCGTCCTTCCGGTTCCCGGTGAAAGAGGGCGTTCCGTCTTTCGCCATGACCGTGACTTACAGAAAATCGAAGGTCTTCCGCAAGCCTGTGACTGAGGTGTTTCTCGACGGTCCGTTCTCCGGCGAGGGAGACGGGATCCGCGAGAAGACCGCAGACCTCTGCGGAAAGGTGCGGGATGCCATGGTCGAACGGTCGAAAAACAGCGATTTCGAATACGTGGAATACAGAAAAAAATAAAAATATCCCTGCCGGTCGTCAAGAAGACTTCCGGCAGGGATCTCTCTTTTCAGCAGGACACGAGAAAATCGCAGACGGGAGTGGGGTCCTCCAGGCTGTGAGGATGGTGGTCGCATCCCTCCTTCAGGATATAAAGGAGCTTCTTCCCGCGCTCGGTATAAACGTTGAGAAGCCGGTCGCAGTTTTCCATATGCGGCACGTCGCGGTCTGAATCGCCCGCCACAACCGCCACGGGGATATCGAGGTCGGCAAGCTCGTAAAGCCGGTCGATGGGGTTGCCCCGGAATGTGAGGACAGAAGACCGGTTCAGCCCGTAGATCCCGAGGCACTCCTCGTACTCCCTCTCGGCGCCGAGTCCCACGCCGAGTCCGCCGGGCCAGCTCTTGATATCCAACACCGGGGCGTCAAGATACAGCGCTCGTACCAGCGCGGGATACCGGAGCGCAAAGTTGACCGAATAAAGCCCGCCCCGGCTGAATCCGAAGAGTATCGTCTTTCTGTCGAGCCCCATCTCCTCCCTGAGGAAGTCGTAAAACTTCTTCATCAGTTCAATGGATTCGGGACAGCCGTACATATCCGAAACACGGTAATAGACAAGGTAATATCCGCGGTTCAGCATCTCCACGTCCACGGTATCGAATCCGCAGTCGAGAAATTCCGCCCGCCATATCCATTTTTTCATGGGATCGGGCTTTTTCGGGAAGATAACGTCCGCTTCCCTTCCGTCAAGTTCAAACTGTCGCCACTCGTATCCGTGGAAGTCGAGCAATTTTCCGTCTTTGATCAGATCGTTCATTTTCCCTCCGAGGTATGTATCCGTCAAATCGGTCCGGCCGCGTTATCCGCAAGCCGGACCGGATCGATGACTGTTTTAAAATTATTTGCGCTTCTTTGAAATGAATGCCGCGCCTGCCGCGCCAATCGCCGTGACCGCCGCGAGGATGATCATCGGGTCGCCGGTGCCGGGGGCCTTGCCGCCGTTACCGGGGTTGACGGGAGTCACGGGAACAGGTTCACCGCGCTCGTTGGTCTCGGTCGGAACGGGAACGGGTTCGCCGCGCTCGTTGGTCTCGGTCGGAACGGGTTCGCCGCGCTCATTGGTCTCGGTCGGGACGGGTTCGGTGGTACCGGGAGCCGTGGTCTCGCCGCCGCCGTTGCCGCCGACGGTCTCGTCGGAGAGAACGAACGTCGCGCTTCCGATACGGTTACGGCCGGCGACCATGAATCCGTCGTCGCCGAGGGACACGCCGTAGCTGGTGTGCTCTTTGTCGTCGCCAAAGCCGCCCATCACGCCGATGGATCCTTTGAACTCATCGCCCGCAGCGGGCGCGTGGTCAAGAAAACTTGTGATCGGAACGGACCACTCGTATGTCACATATGACGTTGCGAAATCGTAGTCGATCGCGTAGTCCGTACCCGGTTCGGGATTGTATGCGCCGGTGAGACCGAGCTGACCGTAATGGCCTTCCATGTACTCGCCTGTCTCGCTGTTCTTGGAGATCGAATAATAGAACCAGGAAGGGGTGTTGAACTCGCCGAAGAAAATGTTCAGTCCGGCACCGCCGAACAGAAAGTCGTCTCCGGGGGGATCGCCGGCTCCGGGAGAAAGAAGCTGACTGATCCCGGGAACAGGATTGCCCGCTTCATCCTTGACGAACAATTTCGCTCTGACAGCCAGGTTAAGGTTGGTGTCGCTCCATGAGAAATAATACTCAACTGTCGGGAGCATTGCCTCGGCAAAGGGGAAAACTTCGGGAGTGAAATACACGATGTGAAGGAAGCAAGCTCCGTCCTCATCGGTACAAATCCCCGCGTTCTCGTACTCACCCTCGGCAATAATACCGTCGTGAACGACAGCGGTCGCCGCTTTCTTTACGGTGACGGGATTCTGCGTGTTCTCCTGGTCGGTCCATGAAGATCCGCCGAAGATGAATGATTCTGCCGACGCCGCCACACACAGTGTGAGCAAAAGAGCCGCGGCAAGAACCGTGCTGATGATCTTTTTCATGATTTCCTCCGAAAAATAGGATTCGGTGTTCCCACCTGCCCCGATTATAATACTATCCAAATCAAAAGTCAAGCGGTACGGAAAGATTTACATAAAAATACATAAATATTAACATAAAAAGACCGGCCCTCCGGAGATCCGGAGGACCGATCATGATGAACTCAACCGAGTTTTGCGCTGTTGACCTTGATGCCGGGGCCCATGGTGGACGCCACGACGCAGCTCTTGATGTACTGACCCTTTGCGGCAGCCGGCTTCGCCTTGATGATGGCGCCGACGAGAGTGTCGAAGTTCTCGCGGAGCTTATCGGGTCCGAAGGACGCCTTGCCGATGGGGCAGTGGATGATGTTGGTCTTGTCGAGACGGTACTCGATCTTACCGGCTTTGGCTTCG